>NZ_QTXV01000007.1:0-110402 GCF_003461825.1 Prevotella sp. AM42-24
CTCTGTGTCATCTTATGAGGGCGGTTGCGGATTTGAGGTAATATTGAAATTCGTGACAAATATACGATTATTTTTTGAAATATCAAACAAGAATGCACTTTTTTTAATAATTTTCAAAATTAAAGCCTATAAACCTGGTTTGGAGAAAAAGGAAGATAAAAAGCGGTATAATCCAAAATCCAATGAAGATACCAACACCTTAAACTACAAGAATAAACATTTCATATTCAGATATATACAACAGTTATCAACAATAAATTGAAAGATGTGGATAACTTTATAAAACCTTGTGAATAAAATAGGGAAAGTTTTGAGCATAAAAAAACACTAACTTTTCAGTTAGTGTTTCTTTTGTAGCGGGGGTGGGACCCGAACCCACGACCTCCGGATTATGAATCCGACGCTCTAACCAGCTGAGCTATCCCGCCATCACAGCAAATCGTTTTCTCGATTGCGGGTGCAAAGGTAATACATTATTTTGAATTGAACAAATTTTTCTGCATTTTTTTTCGAAAAAAGTGCATTTTTTTATTTTTCCCCTATTTGCAGCCTATTTTACACCTTAATAAATATATAAAATCTGCAAAAATGAAGGATATTCTATTTTTTTGTGTTACCTTTGCAGACTGAAAATGAATAAACGGAATATACCGACTTGTTCAATAGACATAAATAAAATGCTTCGAATTAAGAAATTAGACATATTTATCGCCAAACAGTTTGGCTTGCTCTTCATAGGAACATTCTTCATCTGCCAGTTTGTGCTGATGATGCAATTCTTGTGGAGATACATTGACGAACTCATCGGAAAAGGACTGACCATGGAAGTGATGGCTCAATTCTTCTGGTATATGGGATTAATGCTTGTTCCCCAAGCATTACCGCTCGCCATTCTTCTCTCCTCACTGATCACGTTTGGTAATCTCGGTGAAAGTTCAGAGCTCACAGCCATCAAGGCTGCGGGTATTTCCCTGATGCAATCCTTCCGATCTCTGATTGTCATCACCATCATCATCATGTTTGGTTCCTTCTACTTCCAAAATAATATTGGTCCAAGTTCCAATATGAAACTCACCCAGCTTCTTATCTCCATGAAGCAGAAGAGTCCAGAACTGGAAATCCCGGAAGGTATTTTCTATGATGGTATTCCAAACTGCAACCTGTATGTGCAGAAGAAAGATATCAAAACAGGTAAGCTCTATGGAGTAATGATCTACCGAATGACAGACAGCTATGAAGATGCTGCCATCATTCTTGCCGACTCAGCCATGCTCCAGAGTACTGCCGAGAAGAAACACCTCCTGCTTACTCTCTGGAGCGGCGAATGGTTTGAGAACATGCAAAGCAGCGAAATGGCAAACAGTGCTTCCGTTCCATACCGAAGAGAGTCGTTTATCAGCAAAAGAATTGTTCTGGATTTCGATGCAGACTTCAATATGACAGACGCAGCATCGCTATCCAATAACGCCAAAGGCAAGAGTTTGGAACAGATCTATCATACCATCGACTCGCTGAATGCCAGATATGACTCTGTAGGAAGAAGCTATCTGGCTGATGCATCTGTCAGATATTACCGAATCCCATCTGTCAGCAAAGCAGACTCAGCCAATGCCATCAAGAAGGCAGATGCAAAGGGATATGAGATAGATACCTTATTCAACAGACTCCCGCAAGACCAGAAGATCAGAGTTATCAACAGCGCACTGTCGGATATTCGACAAGCATCGAGCGATCTGGACTTCAAGAGCATGATGACTGGTGATGCAGACCAGATTATCAGATTACACAAAATCGAGGCCATCAACAAGTTCATGCTTGCCCTATCATGCCTGATATTCTTCTTCATCGGCGCACCACTCGGTGCCATCATCCGAAAAGGAGGACTCGGTTTCCCAGTTGTGATATCCGTGCTGATATTTATCATCTACTTCATCTTGGATAATTCCGGATACCGAATGGCAAGAAGCGGAATGTGGGCCATCTGGTTTGGTAAGGGATTGGCATCAGCAGTCATGATACCATTGGCCATCTTCGTCACCTGGAAAGCCACCAACGATTCTGCCGTGTTCAATATTGATGCTTATAAGGAATTCTTTGCAAAACTGTTAGGCATCCGACTGAAACGCCACATTTTCGGCAAAGAAGTCATCATCAACAACCCAGATTACACGACAAATGCAGAGAAACTGGCAAAGATTACAGAAGATGTATATATATATAATAAGGTGCAGCACCTCAAAAGACTGCCTAATTTCATCAATGTATTCTTCAGATATCAGCCAGACCACGAGATAGAACGCATCAACGAGGAATTGGAAAACGTGATAGAAGACCTGACAAATACAAAGAACAAGTTCATTCTGCACGATTTGAACAAATATCCGATTCTGGCCACCAAGGCACATACACGACCATTCGAAAGAAAATGGCTGAATATCGCTGCGGCAATCATCGTACCATTCGGCATCGTATTATACCTGCGAATGTGGAGATTCAGAATGCGTCTGTACAGAGACCTGCGTATCATCTCTCAGACAAACACTGATATCCTCGGCAGAATAAAAGATATACAAACACGTAATAATCAAAATGTAACTATAAAATAAAGTATCAAAATGGCAGATTTAAGATTAAACAACATTGAAGATGCTGTAAAAGACTTCAAAGAAGGAAAATTCGTAATTGTTGTAGATGATGAAGACCGCGAAAACGAAGGCGATCTCATTATTGCAGCAGAGAAGATAGATGCTGAGAAGGTAAACTTCATGCTCAAACACGCAAGAGGCGTACTTTGCGCTCCTATCACCATCAGCAGATGTGATGAATTGGACCTTCCTCACCAGGTATCTGATAATACCTCTATGTTGGGCACTCCTTTTACTGTAACTATTGACAAACTGGAAGGATGCACCACAGGTGTTTCTGCACACGACAGAGCTGAGACCATCAAGGCATTGGCAGATCCAAACTCCACCGCTCAGACATTCGGACGTCCGGGTCACATCAACCCCCTCTATGCACAAGACAATGGCGTACTCCGCCGCAGTGGTCATACCGAGGCAGCTATCGACCTTTGTAGAATGGCAGGTCTCTACCCTGCAGGTGCTCTCATGGAAATCATGAACGAGGACGGAACGATGGCTCGCCTTCCAGAACTCCTTGAGTTTGCCAAGGAATGGGGTTTGAAGGTCATCTCTATCAAAGATATGATTACCTACCGACTGAAGAAGGAATCACTCATCGAAGTGGGTGAAGAAGTTGACATGCCTACAGAATATGGTCATTTCCGACTGATTCCTTTCCGTCAGGCGAGCAACGGACTGGAGCACATGGCTCTCATCAAGGGCGAATGGAAAGAAGAGGAACCTATCCTGGTACGTGTTCATTCTTCATGTGCTACAGGCGACATCTTGGGAAGCATGCGCTGCGACTGCGGACAGCAGTTGCACAGAGCAATGGAGATGATAGAAAAAGAAGGAAAAGGTGTAGTCATATACATGCAACAGGAAGGCAGAGGCATCGGCCTGATGAATAAGATAGCCGCATACAAGTTGCAGGAAGAAGGCTATGACACCGTGGATGCCAACACACATCTCGGTTTCAAGCCAGATGAGCGCGACTACGGATGCGGTGCACAGATGCTACGCCAGTTGGGAGTTCACAAGATGCGTTTGCTCACCAACAACCCTGTCAAGCGAGTTGGCCTGGAAGCTTATGGTCTGGAAATTGTAGAAAATGTACCTATCGAAGTAGTACCAAACAAATACAACGAGCGCTATCTCAAGACCAAAAGAGACAGGATGGGTCATACCTTGCACCTTTAAAAAGAGAGAAAAAAGAAAAAAGATGTTATTATTTCATTGCAAGAATAGAATTAATGACACTTTTTCTTCTCTAAAAGAAATAAAATGATTAATTTTGCAGGCAAAACATTAATATAAATTGAATTATGGCACAATTATCTGATCGTCTAAACAGATTGGCACCTTCAGCAACGCTGGCGATGTCACAGAAGAGTAGTGAAATGAAAGCTCAAGGAATTGATGTAATCAACATGAGCGTAGGAGAACCAGACTTCAACACTCCGGAGAATATCAAAGAGGCAGCAAAGAAAGCTATTGATGATAACTTCTCCAGATATTCACCAGTTCCTGGCTATCCTGATTTGCGAAAAGCGATTGTTGCCAAACTCAAAAATGAGAACGGACTCGACTATACCGTCAATGAAGTAATCGTAGGCACAGGTGGCAAGCAGGGTATCTGCAACGTAATCCTCGCACTTGTCAACCCAGGCGATGAAGTGATTATCCCTGCACCATATTGGGTAAGTTACCCACAGATGGCAAAGTTGGCTGGTGGTGTACCAGTCATAGTCAACGCAGGTTTCGACCAGGACTTCAAGATGACTCCAGAGCAATTGGAGGCAGCAATCACTCCTAAGACCAAGATGCTCATCCTCTGCTCACCAAGCAACCCAACAGGTAGCGTCTATTCTAAGGAAGAGTTAGCAGCATTAGCTGATGTCCTCAGAAAGCATCCAGATGTATTCGTACTTGCAGATGAAATCTACGAGCACATCAACTACATCGGCAAGCATCACAGCATTGCCCAGGAACCAGGTCTCAAGGAGCAGGTCATCATCGCAAACGGTGTATCAAAAGCATACGCTATGACAGGATGGAGAATCGGTTTCCTGGCAGGTCCTGAGTGGATTATCAAGGGCTGCAACAAATTGCAGGGACAATATACAAGCGGCACATGCTCCGTTAGCCAGAAAGCAGCAGAAGCAGCCTACACACTCGACCAGAGTGCAGTAGAAGAAATGCGCCAGGCATTCGAGCGCCGCAGAGACCTGATTGTCAAACTCGCCAAGGAAGTTCCTGGCTTGGAAGTCAACATTCCTCAAGGAGCCTTCTATCTCTTCCCAAAATGTAACTCTTACTTTGGTAAGAGCAATGGAGACAAGACCATCAACAATTCTACAGACTTCGCCATGTACCTCTTGGAGGAAGCACATGTAGCAACTGTAGGTGGTGATGCCTTCGGTGATCCAGATTGCTTCAGAATGAGCTACGCAACAAGCGACGAGAACATCAAGGAAGCAATCCGCAGAATCAAAGAAGCCCTGAGCAAACTCAAGTAAAAAAGAGCCTCCCCAAAAGAGGCTTTTTATATCGGAATGCTTTAAGGGTAAAAATTTGACGAGAAAAGGATAAAAGACGGAAAAAGTAAAAATTAACGAGATATTTTGACCAAATATAAGAAATATCTCGTTAAAACTTCTTAATTAGGTTCGTAGTTCTTATTAAATTATTATCTTTGCCAAAAGATTGACCAAGAACGATAACCTGAAAGTGTCAACAACACCAAAAGGTAACAGAAAGCATATAAAAAAGAAACAATAAATAAATTTATTAACTAATAATTTAAAAAGTAAAATTATGGCAACTACAAAACAAGCAGCCCCAGCTAAAAAGTCTGAGGGCTTTCAGGGAGTAAGAGGCGCATTCTGGATCATCGTGGTATGTGCTATCATCGCATTCACATTGTTCTTCACATGGTTCGGAAACGACATGCACTTCCAGGATCCAGGTGTACAGGATCACCCAGCAGACATTTGGGGTACAATCTACAAAGGTGGTGTTATCGTACCTGTTATCCACACTTTGTTGCTCACTGTATTGGCAATGACAATCGAGCGTTGGTTGGCTCTTAAGACCGCTACTGGTACAGGTGCACTTCCTAAGTTCGTTGCAAACATCAAGACAGCTTTGAACGCAAATGACTTCGCTAAGGCTGAGCAGCTCTGCAACAAGCAGCGCGGTACTGTAGCTAACGTTGTTATGGCTTCTTTGAACGCTTACAAGTCAATGGAGTCTGGCGCTAATGCTTCTTTGAAGAAGGCACAGAAGGTAGCTAAGATTCAGCAGGCTCACGAGGAGGCAACACAGTTGGAGATGCCTACTTTGACAATGAACTTGCCTATTATCGCTACAATCGTAACACTTGGTACTTTGACCGGTCTTCTCGGTACTGTAACCGGTATGATCAAGTCATTCCAGGCCATGGGTGAAGGTGGTGGCGCTGACTCAGCAGCACTTTCTGTAGGTATTTCTGAGGCTTTGATCAACACCGCATTCGGTATCTTGACTTCATGGTGTGCCGTTGTATCTTACAACACATTCACCAACAAGGTAGATAAGTTGACATACGCACTCGACGAGGTAGGTTACTCAATTGCTCAGACATACGAAGCTAACCACGCAGACGAGGCTTAATTTTTGCTAACCCTTTAAAATTTTATCGCTATGGGTAAAGTAAAAATTAAGAAGAGTGACGTCTGGATCGACATGACGCCTATGTCAGACGTTATGACCCTGTTGCTTACCTTCTTCATGCTCACCTCTACTTTCGTAAAGAATGAGCCTGTCAAGGTAAATACTCCAGGATCTGTGTCTGAGATTAAGGTGCCTGAGAACGGCGTTCTGACCATCTTGGTAAGTCCTGAAAAGGACGCTGCTGGTAGACCTACCGGCGAAGGCCAAGTATTTATGAGTATTGACAATACTGATCAACTGGGAAGTACTTTAAGCTCAATGACAAGCAACTTCGGTGTTGAATTGACTCCAAAGATGCAAGAGACATTCAAGAGTGAGGGTACATTCGGTGTTCCAATGGGCGACTTGAAGACATACCTCTCATTGAACGCTTCTAAGCGTCCTGAGTATCTCCAGAAGAAAGGTATTCCTCTCGACAGTATCAATGGTGGTATGAGTGAGTTCCAGCAGTGGGTACAAGCAGCTCGTACAGTAAACGAAGAAATCAAGATTGCCCTCAAGGCAGATGCTTCTACACCATACAAGACAGTTAAGAGAGTGATGAACGAACTCCAGGATATGGACGAGAGTCATTACTATATGATTACACAGTTAAAACAACAGGGGGACGAATAAATGAGTAAGAAAGAAAGCAAACAAAAGAAAATGAATGTCCGCGTTGACTTTACGCCAATGGTGGATATGCTCATGCTTCTTATCACGTTCTTCATGCTGTGTACATCATTGAGCAAACCTCAGACAATGGAGCTGACTATGCCAAGTAATGATGACAACCAACCAGAGGACAAGAAGAACGAAGCAAAGGAATCTGGTACCGTAACTCTTTACGTAACTGCAGACAACAAGATTTATTATGGTGCTGGTATCCCTAAGTACAATGATCCTAACTGGATCAAGGAGACTACATGGGGTAGCAATGGTATCCGTAAGGTCTTGCGCGAGCACACTACCGGAGAGGGGTTACGTCCAGTTGAACAGATTATGATTGCTGTTAGATCTTTGAACGCTGAGCGTCAGAAGAACCCAGCCATGCCAGATAGCGTATATCAGAAGAAGTTGAGCAAGATTAAGAGTGGTGAGTTGGATGGTCGCAAGATTGAGACTCTTACTATCGTCATCAAGCCTACTGATAACGCATCATATAAGAATATGGTTGACGCACTCGATGAAATGCAGATTTTGAACATTGGTACGTATGTCATCGACAAAATTAGCCCAGACGATGAGAAACTTCTCAAGTCAAAAGGCGTGAAGATGTAAGATGAATACTAACAATTAAAACAAGAAAGAAATGGCAAAAATTGATCTTTACGATCCTAAATGGGTCGATATGGTTTTCGCCGGAAAGAACAAGGAGTATGGTGCATACCAGCTCCGTAAGGGTACTTCCGGTCGAAACATCAAGTCTCTTCTGATCTTGGTCATTGCTGCAGCTCTCGTAGGCGGATTCTTGGCTTGGAAAGTTATCGAACAGAAACAAGCAGAAGAACAGCAAGCTTATATGGAAGCTATGGAGTTGGCTAAACTCCAGAAGCAGGCTGAAAAGGAAAAGAAGAAGCCTGAGAAAGTACAGCCTAAGGTTGAAATGAAAAAAGAGATTCCTGTGGCTCGTGAAACTCAGAAGTTTACTGCACCTGTCATCAAGAAGGATGAACTCGTAAAAGAGGAAAACCAGGTTAAGCAGATGGATCAACTCGACGCTAAGGTAGCTGTCGGTACAAAGGACGAGGAAGGTGTGAAAGACCGTAACATCGAGGCTGTGAGAAGTGATATCGCAGTCGCTACTCCACCACCACCACCAGCACCAAAGCCTGAGGTTTCTAACAAGGTCTTCGACGTTGTAGAGGAGATGCCTTCATTCCCTGGTGGTCAGGGCGCCTTGATGTCCTTCCTCAGCAGCAACATCAAATACCCAGTTGTAGCTCAGGAAAACGGCGTACAGGGTCGTGTTATCGTTGGTTTCGTCGTTGAAAGAGACGGTTCTATCACAGATGTGAAGGTTATGCGTTCTGTTGACCCTTCACTCGACCGTGAGGCTCAGCGAGTTGTTAGGGCAATGCCTAGATGGAAACCAGGTAAGCAGAACGGTTCTGCTGTACGTGTAAAATATACCGTACCTGTTGTATTTAGATTGCAGTAATATATTTGCAGTAAATTTGAATATGAAAAAAACATCTTATATTTTTATAGGATTAACTATTATGTTGTCTTTGGCTTTCTTCGGCTCTTGTGGCCAGAAGAAAGCCAAAGATGGCAGAACAGATACACCAACTTCAGGTACAATCCAGTTTGTAGCTGACGAAAGTTTAAGTCCTATCATCGAAGAAGAAAGAAGCCAGTTTGAGTTTGAATATCCTAAGGCTCACCTTAAACCCCTCTATTCTGATGAGGTTACAGGACTCCAAATGATAAAGGATTTCAAAACCACTCTCTTGTTTACTACAAGAGCGCTGAAAGATAGTGAAATCGCTTATCTCAAATCTAAAAGTAATGTTATTCCTTCCGTCTTCCCTATCGGATATGATGGCTTGGCATTTATTGTAAACAAGAACAACAATGATACTTGTATTACCGTAAATGATATTAAGCGCATATTGACTGGTAAGGCTAATAAATGGAGTGACGTAGTCCCTGGTTCTAAGAGAGGAGACATAGAAGTAGTTTTCGATAATACTCGTTCTGCTACTACCAACTATGTAGTTGACTCTGTTCTCCATGGAGAAAAATTTGGTGCTAAAATCATGGCTGCTCAAACCAGTAAGCAGGTCATTGATTTTGTTGATAAAAACCCAAATGCTATAGGTGTTATTGGATCTAACTGGTTAAACGACAGAAGAGACTCTACAAACACCACATTCAAAAAGAATATTCATGTAATGCGAGTTTCTGTAAAGGATAAAGCCACACCAAGCAACAGTTGGCAACCTTATCAGGCATACTTGCTCGATGGAAGATATCCATTCGTTAGAACACTATATGCTATAGTTGTCGATCCTCATAAGGCTTTGCCATGGAGCTTCGCCAATTATATAACCAACCCTCGTGGACAACTCATAGTATTCAAAACAGGATTACTGCCTTATAGAGGAGATATCACCTATAAGAAAGTAAACATAAAAAACTAAAAATCGTGTAGAGGCGTTAAAATAAATAAGATTGAATAAACGAAAGCGACAGGTAAACGTCAACTACATAAAATAAGGACAGAATTAAAGTTTAGAATTATGAAAGCAATTAAATATTTAATAGCAGGAGCACTGATAATGGGATTATCAGCTCCAGCAATGGCTCAGGAGGTTAATTACAAGGACATGCTGAAGCCTATCGAGACAACATTGAAGTCTGGTAACTCTGCTACTAAAGAATTTGAAAAGGAGATTAAAGAGTATCAGAAAGAGTTCAAGAAAGATCCTAAGGCATTGATCGCATTGGGTAATATCCTTGCAATGCACAAGGACTATGATAAGGCAAACTTGGTTGCTGACGCAGTCATTGCAAAATTCAAGAACTATGGTGATGCATATATCTTGAAGGGTGATATCTACGCTATGCAGGATAACGGTGGTGAAGCTGCTACCTGGTACAACCAGTGTATGACAATGGATCCTAAAAATCCTCAGGGATACATTAGCTATTCTAACGTATATCGTAAGATTGACCCTGCTGCCAGTGCAGAAGCTTTGAACAAACTGAGAGAAATCAACCCAGACTACCCTATCGAGGCAGAAGCTGGTCACAATTTCTTCAGCGCAGGTAACTACGAGAAGGCATACGACTATTTCTCTAAGGCAAAGCCATCTACATTGGAAGAGTACCTCTACTATGAGTATGCATTCACAGCATATGTCCTCGATAAGAAAGAGGAAAGTTTGAACCTCTGCCAGGCTGGTATTCAGAAATTCCCTAAGGATGCTGCTATGCAGGTTTTGGCTATGCGCGCTGCTGTTGATTTGAGAAAGTATGATGTAGCTCTTGAGCACTCAAACATCGTTATGAATACAGACTCTATCAAGAAGAATTCAAGCATCATCAGCTACTATGGTTTGGCTTTAGCTGGTAACAAACAATACAACGAAGCTATCGCTCAGTACCAGAAGGCATTGGAGATGAAGGCTGAGGATCCAAAACCATTATTGTATATCTCTGAGGCATACAAGGAAATGGGCAATGAGGACAAGGCTTTGGAATACAACCAGCAATACATGGATAAGAATCCTGATGCTGCTCCAACAGACTTCATGAAGCTTGCTGAGATTTATATCAACAAGGCTAAGAAGGCTGCAGAAAACAAGGATGCTGCTAAGAAGGTTGAGAATATCGACAAGGCTATCGACGTGTATGCTAAGTTGGCAGAGAAGTATCCTACACTGAAGGCATTTGCTAAGTTACAGGAAGGTAATACTGCTTTCCAGAACGAGTTGGACGACAAAGCGATTCCAGCTTACCAGGAAGTAATTACAGAACTTGAGGCTAAGCAGTGTGATGCAGACGAAATCGGCTACTTGAAGCAGGCTTATCAATACATGGGCTTCATCTACAACTATGACAAGCAGGACTTTAATCTCGCTAAGCCATATTGGGAGAAACTCTTGAAACTGGATCCAGACAACAAGTATGCTAAGGACGCTATTGAGAAGGGTTTGAAAGCTGCTGAATAAAATTAAAACATACAATACAAAAAAGGATGAACTGAGATGCAGTTCATCCTTTTTTTTTGTATCTTTAAAAGAAATCACAAACATCAAGAAAGAAACCATCCAAAACACAGTACGTATTCATCGGTAGCCTCTTACTAAAAACATCAACAGGTTGGCGTCTAATATAGGAAAATCAGCAAGAAAAAACTGATGCGAATCATCGTACCCTAACGAAGCGCATCATTAGCACCTAAGAAAGCGCATCATTAGACCCCTATAAAACGCAACATTAAAAATGGGTTATTTTCAGTCACTAAAAAGAATGATTTTTATCATTAGATTTGATCGAAAATAGAATAAACTATCCTCTAACTATTGCAAGTGTGACAACAATGAGAGGAATAAAAAAAGAGTGACTCTTAGAGCCGCTCTCAAGTTTTATGTAACTAAAGTATCATCCTTAAAAATTAAGGAAGACTGATTGCCTCGTTAGGACAAACATCAGCACAAGTACCGCACTCTGTGCAGAGATCTGGGTTGATAGAATACTTGTCGCCCTCAGAAATAGCACCTGATGGACACTCGTCAATACATGTACCGCATGCGATACAATCGTCACCAATTACGTAAGCCATAATAATAATGTTTTATAATGTTAATAATGTTTTTAAGCATCATATGCAACAGACGATTTTCGCCTGCCATGTTGGGGATACCAACATTTAATGATGCAAAGATAGGAAATATTTTTCATACTACCTACAATTAGGTACTACTTTTTTTATAATTTATACGTAGTCGAAATAAACTTATACACAATAAGATGAAAAGAATAACGTTATAAAAGTATATGAGAAGAATAATACTTAGCATCATGATGGGGCTTATTGCCACAATAGCATTAGCCCAGGAAAGGACGGTAGAGAATCGTCCTTATACAGACCTGCGCCCATTTCATTTTGGAGTGATGGTGGGTACTCACCTGCAAGACCTGGAATTCATCAACGCCGGACCTGTCACCTATACAGATGAGAATGGAGCGGAAGTCAACTCCAACGTTACCATCGATCAAGACAGATGGGATCCTGGATTTACGGTCGGAGTATTAGGAGAATTTAGATTGAGCACCCATTTCCAATTTAGAATAGCTCCTGCCATGTATTTTGGAACAAGACACCTTACCTTCCACAATATCATGCAAGACGCCAATGAAGACGGAAACGTAAAACAGGAAGATAAAAAGCAAGAACTGAAGACGGCATACATCTCCTCTGCCTTCGACATCATCTTCTCTGCTCCAAGATTCAACAATCATCGCCCATATATCATGGCTGGTATCAATCCGATGATGAACCTCAGCGGTAATAAAAGCGACTACATCCAATTAAAGAAAACAGATATTTTTCTTGAACTTGGACTTGGTTGCGACTTTTATCTTCCATTCTTCAAACTGCGACCTGAATTGAAATTCATGTATGGACTCATGAATATATACGATAAAGATCATGTGAAGAACGTGAAAGATAAAAGTATGCTACCATATACTTTGGCAGCCAAGGAAGCCCATAGTAAAATGATTGCACTGACATTCTATTTTGAGTAAATCCACATCATAGAATTTGAGCAAATCCACAACATAGATAAAAAAAAATGCCATAAAAGTACGACTTAGGAAACCTCTGATTCAGGAGGTGGACAAAGTAATACGTTTATGGCATTTTTCAGTTCCTATTTTTTAGAGGTATTCTTAACTAACTTCAATATCATCTTGCCTACCCAAATGGCACTTTTACCATTCTGGTCAACAGGCACTTCCCTACCATCAAGGTTCTTACGGTACTGCAACTGCTTAAAATAGGTATGGCTATGACCACCTAAGACAAGATCTATATCTCGGGTACCAGACACCATTTCAGTATCATCAATACCATCAATATCCCAACCCAAATGAGAGATGCAGATGATAACATCGCACTTCTCCTGCTTTTTCAGAATATTCACCATCTCATTAGCCTTAGCTATCGGGTCTTCATATTTTATAGAACCATAGTTGGCCTCAGTTACTAAGCCCTTCAGTTCAGGACCGAGACCGAAGACGCCAATCTTCACGCCTTTACGATAGATGATGGTATAGGGTTTCACAATGTCAGCAAGAGGAGTGCCCGTAAAATCGTAGTTACTGCAAACAATCGGAAACTTCGCCATTTTAAAGATACGCACCATGTTGTCGATACCGAAATCAAATTCATGATTACCTATCGTAGCCGCATCATATTTCATCTCGTTCATCAGACCAACTTCCACATCACCCTTGAAGAGCGAATAATAAGGAGAACCTTGCGAAAAGTCACCGCTATCAAAAAGCAGCAAGTCTGGATTTGCCTTACGTTCCTCCTGAATCATAGCGACACGACGGAGAAAACCGCCACGATTTGCCATCGCAGTATCAGCGAGATTAGGATTGATAGGCATCACGCAGGAATGCGTATCGTTGGTATGGAGCACCACCAGTTGTTTCTCCACTTTAGCCGGCTTTTTCGTTTTGGCCTGAGCTGCATCTGGCTGCATTGCAAAAAATGCAAGAGCCATCCCTATATATAATAATGTATGCTTCATCATTTCTACTTTTATTTTTCTCATTACTCAACTATGCATCGTCCTTCTATCTTAGACTCCACGCACTTTCCTTGCTTCTGCATCTCACGGAAATAATCCATGATAATATAGCGCACGTTATTTTCTTTCTGCTTAGGTGAAAGAACATCCGTACCGCTCTTGAAAGCCACTAACTGGTCGTTACCTTCAGCCAGGTAATCGAGCGTAGCAATTCGATAAGACTTAGAAGGGTCAACAGGCTGACCGTTGATAGTAGCCTCCTTCAATTTGGCATCCTTTGTAATAATAAGGCGGACAGCATGACTCAAACCTTCTCCCCCACGATGAGCTATCTGCTGGAAGAGTTCTATGACCTTATCACCCGTAAGCGTCAAAAAGCAGATTTTGTTTTCAAACGGAGCCATGTCGTTGACATCGCCCACAGTAATCTTGCCCTTAGCGAGATTGCTTCGGATACCTCCCATATTATAAACAGAAAAAACAGGATGCTCCCCAAACTGCTTACCGCCCCAAACCAAGATATCACAGAGCAGATTACTGAGTTCGCTTTCAGGGCGATGACGAGTCATATCGTGGGCAATACTACCCACAACAGGCCCCATAATACTATCCACCTTATTTTTATAAGGAGCAATAAACTGGGCAGCCTCAGCATCAGGTTTAGCATCCCATCGCTGATCGATGAGAATGCGAGTACGTTCCACCTTTGCCACCTTGTATTTTTGAGCAGCAGAAGGACTGACCATCAGCAACATAGCAGCTGCTGCCAGCAAACATTTACCACTATTTTTTTTCTTCATACTTACTAAATTTAAAACATGATGACACAAAGATACGAATATTTGTGGAAAAAACTAAGAAAAATGGTTGAAAATTTGCGAGATAGAAGAAAAAAGCGTAACTTTGCACCCGCTTTTCGGCGTAACCGCTGTTGTCTGGGCAGAAGAGTTGCCCGACCATGTTGCGCAGGAACGATAAACAATTTTTAATTCTATACAAAAAATGGATTTGATTAAAGTTGCTGAAGAAGCATTTGCAACCGGCAAGAAGTTCCCTGAGTTCAAGGCAGGTGATACTATCACAGTCGCTTACAAAATCATCGAGGGTACAAAAGAGCGTATCCAGCTCTACCGTGGTGTTGTTATCAAGATCTCTGGTCATGGTGACAAGAAGCGTTTCACTGTTCGCAAGATGTCTGGTACAGTAGGTGTTGAGCGTATCTTCCCTATCGAGTCACCAGCTATCGATTCTATCGAGGTGAACAAGCATGGTAAAGTACGTCGCGCTAAGTTGTATTACTTGCGTAAGCTCACTGGTAAGAAGGCTCGTATCGCTGAGAAGAAGACTATTGCCAAGAACGCAGAGTAATTCACTTGATTACTATCCAAGTAAAATAAAAAGGAGATTCCTTGCAAATCATTTGCGGAATCTCCTTTTTTTGTTTTTTCACAAGACAATTTTCTATCAATCAATATCATCCGAAGAATCAGGCTTCAGTTCATGATCTTCATCCGTATCATAGCTCAGATTTCCATCATCTTCACCATGAAGAGCCTCATGAAAATCATCCCAACTTTGATACCCTACGAAAAGTGCCAGTTTATTGAGCGTTTCATGGGTAGGTTTTTCCTTACCACTCACATATCCCCACACCTTGTGCAGTCCCTGTGCACTCACCTTGAGATGATGTTTCACAGAGAAGATAGAAGCTAATTTTTCAAAATCAGAACCTACATGAATCTTCTTACCAATTTTCTTCTCTACCTCATGGGTGAGAAGTACTAAGTCATTTTTCATAACATCATGAAATTTGCAATTCTCTTTATCTTTTTACTAACGTATTCTCTACTTTTTCTCTATCGTTACCTAATTGCCTGCAAAAGTACAAAAAAGTTTGATTCGATGCTACAAAAATGCGATATTTTTTGTAACTTTGCAGCAAATTCTTAATAAATACATGTTTGCAATGAAAGAATTAGCACTCAAGTACGGATGTAATCCGAATCAGAAACCTTCCAGAATCTATATGGAGGATGGAAGCGAACTGCCTATCGAAGTAGTGAATGGCCGCCCTGGCTATATCAACTTCCTCGATGCCTTCAATTCTTGGCAATTGGTCAAGGAGCTCAAGGCTGCCACTGGTCTTCCAGCTGCAGCAAGTTTCAAGCACGTATCTCCTGCCGGAGCAGCAGTGGGACTTCCTCTCAGCGACACTTTGAAGAAGATCTACTTCTGCGATGATGTCAACTTCGAGTTGTCTCCATTGGCTTGCGCATACGTTCGTGCACGTGGTGCCGACCGTATGTGTTCTTATGGTGACTTCGTAGCATTGAGCGATGTTTGTGACGAGGCTACAGCTCTCCTCATCAAGAGAGAAGTCAGCGATGGCGTGATTGCTCCTGGTTATACTCCTGAGGCCATCAAGGTGTTGAAGGAGAAGCGCAAGGGTACCTACTGCGTCATCCAGATTGATCCTGACTACGTGCCAGCTCCTATCGAGCACAAGCAGGTATTCGGTGTTACCTTCGAGCAGGGACGCAACGAGGTGAAGCTCGATGATCCAGCTCTCTTCGAGGATATTCCTACACAAAACAAGAATTTCCCTGCAGATGCTAAGCGTGACCTCATCATAGCACTCATCACATTGAAATATACACAGAGTAACTCTGTATGCTATGTGAAGGACGGACAGGCTATCGGTATCGGTGCCGGTCAGCAGAGCCGTATCCACTGTACTCGCCTGGCTGGTAACAAGGCTGATGAATGGTGGTTGCGCCAGTGCCCTAAAGTCATGAACCTGCCTTTCAAGGAGAAGATCCGCCGTGCAGACCGTGACAATACCATCAACGTATATATCTCAGACGAATGGGAAGACGTTCTTCAGGATGGTGTTTGGGAGCAGTTCTTCACTGAGAAGCCTGAGCCTTTGACACGTGAGGAGAAGAAAGCATGGATTGCACAGAACACAGGTGTTTGCCTGGGTAGTGATGCCTTCTTCCCATTCGGCGACAACATCGAGCGTGCTCACAAGAGTGGCGTAGAATATATCGCACAGGCTGGTGGTTCTATCCGTGACGACAATGTTATTGAGACATGTGACAAATATGGTATCGCCATGGCGTTCACACATGTTCGCTTGTTCCACCATTAATTGAATGAAGAACGAAGAGTGAAGAGTGAAGAATTCATCCCCCCTTCAATATAAAAACGACATGAATGATATAGACGATATAATCATGGGCGGCATGGTCTTCAGAAGCGGTGGTGGTCCTAAAAAGGACGACGACGGTAAGGTGAAGACTAAAGCCAAAAAGAAAAAGTACATTACCGGCGCCCACGGCAGTGGCTCTGCTCGTCAGAAAGCTAAATATCGCCAACAACGCGCCAACCGCAAGTCGCAGAAAAAGTAATCAATAGAATATAAAAAAACATCCACGAACGTACCGAAATGCGCTTCGTGGATGTTTTTTTATCATTATTTCAGCATAATAGCTGTATAAATTCGTCCGCTATCAGTTCCAAGTTTGCGGGCTGAAAAATATTCATCAGAATGAGCAAATGTACAAATGCCGCAATCATGAATATTTTCCTCCAGAACACCGCAATGGATAAGAATCTCCTTATTGCAAAGTGGCAGATTGATGTGCCATTTCAAAGGTTGATCAATATTTCCCTCGGCTGCCATACGCTCACGTTCCTCAGGATTAGCCTTGAAAGCAGCATTAGGATATTGCGCTGCTATTTCTTCCATTGGGAAAGCGGCTTGTTCAAAAGCCTCGTAAACCTCATCTCCCACTTCAAAATTCTCCATAGAGATGCCAGGACCTATCACTGCCTTGAGATGTTTAGGCTCTGTCTTGTAGGCAAAAGCCATCTCTTGCATGGTCTTATGTACGATGCGAGCCAAGGTTCCTCTCCAACCGGCATGAATGGCAGCCACGGCATGATGCTCCTCATCATAGAGAAGTACAGGAATACAATCAGCCGTAGAAACACCGACACAGACATTTTTCAGATTGGTCATAATAGCATCAACTCCCTCCAACACCATTTTACGGATATTTTCAGGCATTGAAAGGAACTCACCTGCAATCTGTCTTACCTCCACACCATGAACCTGATGTGGGATGAGAATAAGATTTTCCTCAACACCCAGTTCATGAGCCAAAGCCTTGCGGTTAGCCTCCACGCATTCCGGATTATCGCCGCAAAACTCGTTGATATTAAATTCACCATAGTTGCCCTGGCTCACCCCACCCTGACGAGTGGTAGAAAAAGCCATGACATCAGAGACTATATGATATTCCTTTATCATTTTTTACTCGTATTCAAAATCATCCAGGTCTTCTACGTCCTCGATATCATCCTCATCGATATATTCAACGATATCCTCACCTTCATCAGCCAATTCCTGCTGGAAGCGAGACATATCCTTATCACGATGAACTAACGTATCTTCTGCAGTAATCTCCTGGAGTTTATTACTCTCTGAGTTCAACTCTTTCCACAGAATATCCTTGAGTTCCTGAATACCCTGTCCTGTCACTGAAGATATGAAAACCACGGGCAGGTCGGTAGGAAGCGTTTCCTTGAGCATCTCTATGAGTTCCTCGTCAAGAAGGTCGCACTTGGTGATGGCAAGTACACGATGCTTGTCGAGCATCTCCGGATTGAAATTCTTCAACTCACCCAGCAGCACCTCATATTCTTTCTTGATGTCGTCCGTATCTCCTGGTACCATAAACAGCAAGAGAGAGTTGCGCTCAATATGGCGGAGGAATCGCAAACCGAGTCCCTTTCCTTCGCTCGCACCCTCGATGATGCCAGGAATATCAGCCATGACAAAACTCTGGTGATCGCGATAATCCACGATACCTAATGATGGTTCGAGCGTAGTAAATGGATAGTTGGCTATTTTAGGACGAGCACTTGACACAGCAGAGAGAAGAGTTGACTTTCCTGCATTAGGAAAACCAACAAGACCCACATCAGCCAGAAGTTTCAACTCCATGATAATGGTCATTTCCTGCATAGGTTCTCCTGGTTGAGCATAACGTGGCGCCTGATTGGTAGAAGTACGGAACTGGAAATTACCAAGTCCGCCACGACCACCCTTGAGCAGGAGCACTTCTTGCCCATCATAAGTTACATCACAAACGTACTTGCCAGTCTCAGCATTGTAAACCACCGTACCACAAGGTACGTCAATATAGATGTCCTTACCGTCAGTGCCATGACATTTATCACGTCCACCATTACCACCATGCTCAGCAAAGAAGTGACGTTGATATTTGAGGTGCAGCAACGTCCAGTAGTTGTGGTTGCCGCGAAGATAAATGCTTCCTCCACGTCCGCCATCACCACCATCAGGACCACCATTCGGTTGGTACTTCACGTGGCGCAGGTGCATGGAGCCTTTACCACCCTTACCAGAGCGGCAATTGATTTTTACATAATCTACGAAATTGGATTCAGCCATTTTTTTCTATTGTTTAATGTTTAGTGTTTAATGTTTATGTTTGATTCTCTTCCTGATTGATCCTCTTCCTGGTTGAAAGAAAGTAATGTGCAATGCCTAATTTTCATTAAGCTGCACCCAAGGCGCAAACCCAACTAAACATTAAACATTACACATTAAATATGATCATTAGAGGTTGTCAATCACATTGCAAACACGAGCGAAGATCTCATCTACAGTACCGAGACCCTCGATGTGGTGATGAATACCTTCCTTCTCATACCAATCGATGAGAGGAGCAGTCTGTGTATGATATACATTGAGACGCTTCTTGATAGTCTCCTCGTTATCATCAGAGCGACCGCTTTCCTTACCACGGTTGATCAAACGAGCCATCAGCTCATCCTCAGGAACAGCCAACTCAATCATGGCAGCAATCTTATGACCACGCTCAGCCAACATCTTCTTCAAAGCCTCAGCCTGTGGAGTGGTACGTGGGAAACCATCAAAAATCACACCCTTATGCTCTTTACCAAAACTATCATATACGCTTGCGAGGATATCGATCATCAACTCGTCAGGAATCAACTGACCATTGTCGATATAACCCTTAGCAGTCTTACCAAGTTCTGTACCGTTCTTGATTTCATTACGGAGAACATCACCTGTAGAAATGTGACCGAGACCATATTTCTCGATCATCTTGTCGCTCTGAGTACCTTTACCAGCACCTGGAGCACCGAAAATTACGATATTTTTCATCTTCTTTATTATGTATATAAAATTATATGTTGTTATTCTTCCACAATCTTACTCCACTATCGTATAGATATCACGGAGGTTTCTGCCTTCCTGATCATAATCCAGCCCATATCCCACGATAAAATCATTAGGGATTTCCATCACTGCATAATTGATATCGAGATGAACCTTCAGGTTACCCGGTTTCACGAGAAGAGAGCAGATTTCTACTGATGCAGGATTCATTTTCTTGAGTTCCTCTATCATGTGGGCCATGGTAAAACCTGAATCAACGATATCCTCCACAATAATGACATGGCGACCAGCCAAATCCTGATTGATACCCATGAGTGTCTTCATGCTGCCGGTAGAGGAAGTGCCCTCATAGGAAGCATATTTCACAAATGAAATCTCACTCGGTATCGTTATCATGCGCATCAAATCGGCAGCAAAAATAAACGAGCCATTCAACACTGCCAAGAACACAGGTTTCTTACCCTCAAAGTCCTTGTTTATGCGGTCTGCCACGACCTGTACTTTCTTCAAAATCTCTGCTTCCGGAATGGAAGTCTTAAAGGTTTTGTCCTTGATTTTAACTATACCCATAGTCTTGAAAATAATATTTTGTGCAAAATTACGAAAAAAATACGAAACTTCGTGCTTTCATCGGGCTTTTTTTAGTACTTTTGCATTTGTAGAAAAAGAACACCCCCACAATAATAGGAGAAATAGGAGAAATATGAAGATATTTACAAGTACTCAGATTCATGAATTGGACAGATATACCATCGAGCATGAACCTATCGCATCGCTCAATCTGATGGAGCGTGCGGCTAAAGCCATTACCCGAAGCATTGAGGAAGAATGGTCCAGCCGTACTCCCATTGTTGTCTTTGCCGGTCCTGGCAACAATGGCGGTGATGCGCTTGCGGTGGCCCGACTACTGGCAGAAGATGGTTATCCGGTTTCGGTATATCTGTTTAACGTACATAATAAACTCTCTGCAGACTGTGCAGCCAATAAAAAGAGGCTTACAGAATGCAAACAGATCAGACAATTTACAGAAATTACGGTCAACCTTGATCCGCCGCAGCTCACAGACAAGACCGTTGTCATCGACGGCATGTTTGGCAGCGGCCTTAACAAGCCTTTAGCCGGAGGTTTTGCTGCAATGGTGAAATACATCAACCAGAGTGCAGCCAAGGTGGTAAGTATCGACATCCCGTCCGGACTGATGTGCGAAGACAACACCTATAACATCCACGCCAACATCATCCATGCAGACCTTACCCTGACACTCCAGCAGAAAAAGCTTTCCATGATGCTTGCCGACATGCAGCAGTACATCGGGCGCCTCAAGGTACTGGATATCCGCCTTTCGCATGAGTTCATACAAAATGCCGACTGCAAATGTTCCATCCTGGAAGAAAGCGATATCCGCCACATGATGAAACCTCGCAACGACTTTGCCCACAAAGGCAGTATGGGCAATGCGCTTCTCATCGCAGGAAGCTATGGAATGACAGGAGCAGCCATATTGGCAACCAAAGCCTGCCTGAGAGCCGGTGTAGGAAAAGTTACTACCCATACGCCCAAGCGAAATTACGACATCATGCAAATCAGCGTACCGGAAGCTGTCCTCCAACTGGATCACGAAGAGACTTATTTCAGTGAACCTACAGATGCAGACGCCTTTGATGCCGTCGGAATCGGTCCGGGATTAGGTATTAACGAAGGAACAGCCATCGCCCTGATTGCACAAATACGACGTACAGCCTGTCCACTCGTCGTAGATGCAGATGCCATCAATATTCTGGCAAGTCATAGAGCGTGGATGCAGCAACTGCCGAAGGGAATCATCATGACTCCCCACCCTAAGGAATTAGACCGTCTGGTAGGTAACACCTGTGCAAACAGTTACGAACGGCTGATGAAAGCCAGTGAATTGGCAGAGCGGCTCCAGGCTTACATCATTCTCAAAGGACACTATTCTGCACTTTGTTTGCCAAACGGGCATATCGAATTCAATTCAACAGGCAACAGCGGAATGGCTACTGCCGGCAGCGGAGATGTCTTGACAGGCATTATCACAGCCTTATTGGCCCGAGGTTACAGACAGGCAGAAGCTTGCAAAATAGGCATGTATCTTCATGGACTCGCAGGCGACTTAGCTATAAAAGATCTGGGCAAGGAGAGCCTCATCGCAGGAGATCTCATAGACTATCTGCCTAAAGCCTTCCTGAGAATGGAAGATTAAAAGACAGTTCATCAACATCAATGAACGGTTGACATAAAAGTAATAGAGGTAAGAGATGGCCTAAAGCGCATCTCTTACCTCTATTATTTTTAATTCCAAAGTACGTCGCAAATCATCCTTACGTCCCATTTTCAGTTTTCTGCGAATATGACAGCGCTGGCTGGTGATATTAGACTCAGACTTGTTGAGTATAGAACAGATTTCCTTCAGCGTCTTTCCTTCCAATATCAATTTGCAGATAACCTTTTCGCTTTTGGTCAATTCCACACATACCAGATCCCAAGCTAAGAGTTCCCTTTCTTCCTTTCTCAACCGCTCAGTGGCAAGCCCCACAATACGCTGACGCATTTCAGGAGTAAGTCTTTCCAGCAAACTTTCTGCTTTATCATGATCCAAATCACGAATATTGGCAAGCATTTCCAATGCCTTCTTCTCTTCCTGATTGATTTCACGCGGTTGGCGCAATCCTTTAGTCACCTTACTCATATTATAGGTATAGACATAGCCGAACATCAATATACCCACGAGTAAAGGCTTCAATGAGAGCCATAAGGTAACAGAAGGTTCCATATAAACATATAAAGCCAATGCAGGAATCATCGCCAGAGCTACGACCAAAGCCGTTTTACGCAACATCAGACTGAGAGCGGTAATTCCGATAACCATCATGACGAAGACATTACCCAAAACAGAGATATGATCTTCGACAACTCCAAAAGAAATACAGAATATACTGTCAATCATCAGTTTACCAGCAGCCAGCATCAGCAGGGCAGCCAAACCATTATCAAAACTTAAACTTTGCTTCCAGATGGTCCATTGGATGACAGCGAAAGCTATCAGATGGGCACAGGTAAGACCAAAGCCCATAGGCTCCCAGAACATCAGAAACAAAAAGAAATGCAGAGGAATCACAACAGCTTCTATCAGTGTAAAGAACAGATAAGCTATCACTCTTCTTCTATCAATCACACCACAATATTGTGGACAAAGATACAATTCTATAAATCGTATCATTTTCACCGTACTATTACTAAGACCTTTCATACAATAATTCTATCAAAAAGTTAACGATCATCTTTTTCGCAAAAATACGCTTTTATTTTGAGATTCGTATCCTTTTTGGGGATTTTTTTAGTTTTTAGGGGTAAATTTCAGTGTTTTTTAGTTGTAAATGTAGAAAAAATCGCATTTTTCAGTGCTAAAAAACTTGCAACCAAAGAGAATTCATTATAAATTTGCCACCAGAAAGAACAAAAAATCTACCATTTAACGATTCTAAGAACTTACAAAGTTTAGAGGAAAGATAAAAGTAATGATTTCTAAAATCAATAAAAAAGTAAAAGACAAAAATCATAAAAGTAATTTTTCTAAGAACTTCAAAGTTTAAAAGAATAATAAATAAGAACAAAATCATAAAACATAAGATTATGAAGCAAAAGATGATTATAACAATGATTGCCTGCATAGGATTTTCCTATTCGGCAATAGCCCAAAAGGCAGCCATCAAGACCAACCTCTTGTATGATGCAACAACCACCTTCAATCTTGGAGTTGAGTTCAGCCTTGCACCGAAATGGACATTCGATCTGTCGGGAAATTATAATCCTTGGTCTTTCTCTGACAATAAGAAGTGGAAGCATTGGATCGTACAACCTGAAGCACGATATTGGTTCTGCAACAAGATGATGGGTCACTTCCTTGGTTTCCATGCCTTGGGTGGACAGTATAATATAGGTAATATTGATGCAGACTTCATGTTACTGGGAACAGATTTCTCCAAGTTGAAAGAACATCGCTTCGAGGGATGGATGATAGGAGCCGGAATCGCATACGGCTACACCTGGACACTCTCCAAGCACTGGAACTTGGAAGCAGAGTTGGGATTAGGGTACGTTTTCTCCAAGTATGACCAATACGAATGTGAGAAATGCGGCGAGAAAGTAGAAAGTGACAAGAGCCACCACTACGTAGGCCCTACCAAGGCAGCCATCAACCTGGTGTATGTCTTCTAAACGACATCAGCAAGGTAGTATTCTTATCATTTAGGCATTACATTGTTTCTATCATTTAGTAAAAGACTTCAATTATGAGAACATTTCATATCATCAAATTAAGCCTCGCAGCAGCAGTCATTCTGCTCTGTATGCCTGCCAAAGCACAGCAATTGGTAGGTGGAAAAGTGAGCCTTCTCAACAAGGAAGTGAAAAAAACAGGCAATAACGTTGCTGTCAATATGGATTTCAAGCTTGACAACCTTCAGGTGAAAAGCAATAAGGGAACCGTCATCATACCGATGATCGTCAACCAGCAAGATACGCTCAAAATGCCTGCGGTGGAAATCATGGGACGCAAACGCTACATCTATTACCAGCGCAACAACAAGACTGCCACCCAAAAACCACTTATCGTTACCAGACGTAACAATAAGGAAGCCCAGACCATACATTATGCTTATACAACTCCATATCGCGAGTGGATGAACAACTCACAACTCGTTGTCGGACAAGATGTCTGCGGATGTAACCAAGCTATTGTTGAAAACGGTTTGTTCAGCCGCATCGGTGAAGCCCTGCCAGGACCAATGAAATTGCAATATGCATACGTGAGACCTAAGGCAGAACCTATCAAGAACCGACAGGAAAAGGGTACGGCACAACTCAATTTTCATATCAATAAAGCAATTATCAACACAAAACTAGGCAACAATCAAGCAGAATTAGACAAGATGCGCAAGACCATCGACCTGGTGAAGAACGACGCAGACGTACACATCACTTCGATTTCACTACATGGTTACGCCTCCCCAGACGGCAGCTATGCCAACAATGAGAAATTGGCTAAGAACCGTACTAAAGCCGTTTATGACTATCTGCGCAACCTCTATCCAGTGGAAATGAAACTGTTCAAGTTCTCCTCTACTGCAGAAGACTGGCAGGGAGTGCGTGACTACGTAGCCAAGAACAACATCCCGCAGAAGGCAACCGTGCTGAACATCCTCAACAGCAACATGGGACCGGACGAAATGGAAAGAGCGATTGCAGCCAAGGCAGGAGATGCACACAGATATCTTATCAACCAAGTATATCCACCTTTGCGCCGCACCGAATATGAAATCAATTACGACGTAAGACATTTCAATCTCGAAGAAGCTCGCAAGATTATCAAGACCCGTCCACAAAAGCTATCCCTCGAAGAGATGTATGCAGTAGCCAACAGTTACGAAAAGGGAAGCAAGGAATACAATGAGGTATTTGATATCGCCGTAAAGATGTTCCCAGAGGAAGAACTTGCTAATCTCAATGCAGCCTATACTGCCATCGACAGAGGCGATAAGGTAAGCGCAGAGAATTACTTGAAGAAGGCTGGAAATGGTCCGGAAGTGGACAACGCTAAAGGCGCACTTGCTGTTCTGAAGAATGATTATCAGACTGCCAAGACCTACTTCGAAAAAGCAGATAAGGCTGGTTTGAAGGAAGCCAAGATCAATCTTCAGGAACTTCTTAGAAGGATGTAATCAAAAGATGAATATCTATATATATAATGTATAGTAAAAGATGATTATTCAACAAAAGAGGATTTCATAAGTAAAAGATGACTCATAAATTGTAAAGAGAATTAAGTTTAAGAAGGTTTATAAAAAAAGCAAATAACTTTTGCTACAAAATATGCGAAACTTCTTTTTTAGAATTAATGTATAAGTAAAATAATTGTTTAACGTTTTAAGAACTTAAGATTATGAAGAAATTAAATCTATTCGCAATGAGTATGTTAGCGATAGCAGCATTCACATTCAACAGTTGCAGCACTGATGACACAATGTCTCCTACCACTGGTCAGGAAACAGTAGATGGTTTCTATAACATGACTATCCAAGTAAAAGGTTCTGCTGGTGATGCTACCAGAACTACCCAATCTGACCCTGAGAACGGAACAGTAGAGGAAAGCACCATCACATCTGGTACCATCTATATCTATCAAGGTACAGAAAGAATCTTCAAGAAGAACGTAACGGCAAGCGACTGGAAGACAGCTCCTACCCAGACAACAGTTGGTGAGACCAAGCCTATCAAAGTGAGTGTAACCAAAGTGAAAGAGAACACACCATACACCGTTTACTTCTTGGCAAACGCAGAATTGGACTATCCTCTCGCAGCCAATGCAGCATTTGAAGGATCAACAGTTGGAGGTGCAAACTATGCAGGCAACAACCATTTCGTGATGTTCAACCAGAACGACGAGAACAAGCAGGCAGCTCATAGTACTGTCAAATTTACAGCAGACAACAAGAACGAGGCTACCCCTGCCATTGCTACCCAGATCTCTCTCGACCGAGTTGTAGCAAGAGTAGATGCTCCTACCGTAGATGTAAACAAGATTGAAAGAAAGCCAGAAACTACCACCAAGAACTTTGAGGATTATCTGGAAGGTGTAGTTTATGACACATACGCACTGTCAAACTTGAACAACAACTCTTACGTAGTGCAGAATTGGAACACAACAGGTAAGTGGACACTCAATGCGCTGATTGCAGGAACTACTCCTTACTACAAGCCAACAACAGAGTACGGTACCAAGTATCAGGCTGCAGGTCTTGAGAATTTCACCACCAACGCCCGTACTCCTAAGAACTATATGTTTGAGAATACAACAACTGAAAAGGATGATGCAACATCAATCTACTTCTGCATCAAGGCCACATTGACAGAAAGTGCTAAGGCAAATGCAGACTTCGCAGATGGCACATTCTATCGCTATGACGGCAAGCTTTACACCCGTATCGCAGATTTGATGGCAGACGAGGAAGTAAGTAACCCATTCGGAGAGCTCACAGCAGCAGAAGTGGTAAATAATATTAAGGATGCAAACGGCAACTTGATCGAGGAAGGCGAAAAGTTAACAAACTTCCGCAAGGCCAACAACATCGAAGTTTACCGTGCAGGTAAGATGTACTACTGCTACACCATTACGGACAACTACTACGTACGTGAAGGTTATTACTCAATTCTCCGCAACAGCATCTATCGCTTGAATGTGGATGGTATCTACGACTTAGGTAAGGATGTTCCTAATGGACCAACTCCAGACGATATCCAGCCTAACTACTACATGAATGTAACAGTAGCTATCAACCCTTGGGTACTTAACTCTACTAATATTCAGTTGAAGTAACTATCATCAATCTTTCGGGGGCATTGCCTCCGAAAGATTTCCTCCAAAGAATCAAGAACGAAGCCTCCATAAGACAGTGATATAAAACTCACCCCCTACTACCTCCTCCATCCGAAAGATGGGACAACCCACAGAAAGATGGGATTACCCAGTGCTTCCAGTAAAGCACCCCAAAGACGAAATCAACGATGCCCTACTAAAAGCAGGGCACTCCAGATAACTCAAGAGAACTTTTCTAAGAATATTAACAATATAAAGATTTAACGATATGGCAAAATTCATCAACAACAACTGGTTTAAATTGGTATGTTTCTCAGCCATAGCACTAACCACAATGTCTTCTTGCATCAAGGAAGACATGGACGGCTGCCCGCCTGCAATAAGTAAAGTGGCTCTCCAGTTCGACTATACATATAACGTGAAACAAGCTGACGCTTTCGCCGCTGAAGTTAAGAATATCAACGTTTATGCCTTTGATGAAAACGGCAAATTCTTTGACTCTTATATCGAAAGCCGAGAAAAGTTTGAAACTGGACACACGATGGAAATTACGGGTCTGAAGGATGGGAAATATACCTTCGTATGTCTGGCTCGCGACCGTCAGGTGATGTCAAGAGCAGAAGATGACGAGATGGAGTTCAGTTTTGCTTCTCTTACACCGGGCGTTTCTACCATTGACGACCTGACCGAAAGGATGGGTAAGGACAATGGCGAAGAAATCAAGAACGACAAGGAGTTTGCAGCCTTATACACCGCAAAGACCCAGGTGGACTTCCAGCGGCTGAACCAAAATGGAAACGAAGGTACAGTAGTGACTTCTACACTCAGCTTAATGAAGTGTACCAAGACTTACCGCATCGTATTGCTCCCTTACGAGAACGACCAGGCGGATTTCAAACCTGAGAATTTCGACGTTCGCATCGAAGGTTCTGCAGCATGGCTCGATCACAAAGGAGAGAAAGTGAAGAACGAAAAAATCACCTACTTGCCATACAACATGGAGCGCAGAGCAAACTATGACGGTGCACATACCGAGGTGAATGAAGAACCTGTAGATCAGGCCTTGATTTACGATCTCTCATCTTCTCGTATGTTCGAAAGACAGAATGACAGACGTGCCGTAAGGGATGGTGACAAAAACAATTATGATGACAAGCGCATCATTATCACCGACCTGCGTGATAAGGATAATCCTATAGAATTATTCAATCATTCTCTCCCTTGGTTCCTTGCCCTTTGCGGAGAAAAGGTAAACCAGAATTGGGATGATCAGGAATATCTGGACCGTGAAGACCATTACGTTCTGATGTTCTACGTATCGGACAAGAGAGATTACAACATGATCACCAAGGTGAATGTCAATGGTTGGAATGTCAATATCAAAGATACAGAATTAGGTAATAATCAATAAAGAAAGGAGGACGCTATGAATGACTTCATTAAATTATACGAAAGAAGGAATCGAATCAAGACCTTCTTGATGGCACTCACGGCATTGCTACTCTCGCTTTTAGCCATCAGCGTCTTCACATCATGCGTCTATGACGATTATGGTCCAGGCACTGCCAATGACGACAGCGAGACCTATTTGAATCTCAGTTTTCTTACTTCCTCTCCTACCGAGTCAAGGGCGGCGATGAGTAGAGCTGATGACTTCGACAGCAACCCAGCCAATCCTGCTACGGAAAGCAGCATCCACAGCATCAGAGTTTGGGCTTTCAATTCCAACTCTACAGGTGATGATGCCATCGCAGTAAGCTATAGAGAAGAAATTCTCACCACTCCTGTCAACGGCGAAACTGCCGTAAAGACAGTAAGCATGAAAATTCCTCGCAAATCTGGAGGAAACGAACTTGAGAATCTCGACCTTTTCATTCTGGCAAATGCGGAAAGCATCGAGGGTATTTTCCCAGATAATACTGCCAACAAGATGTTGACTCGCAAGCAGTTGAAGGAAATGGTCATCAAGAGTCAGTTCGGCATCAACGGTGAAGGTAAAGCTCAGGCAACAGAAGTTCCTGCTACAGGACTTCCACTGTCAAGAGTCATCACCCATATCTCTGTAGCAGACCATGTGGCAGATACAGAAACTGCTGCTGCAGCCAAGAGCGTAATCATTCCGTTGGTAAGAGCCGTTTCTAAGTTGCACTTCTTCTTCGCAAGAAAGGCTGATGGAGGAACAGAAGAGGCATTGATCACCAAGATAGAATTGGACGAGGATATCATACCACAAGCCAGTTATGTCTTCCCTGATGCAACCACCTATGCATACCGCGAGACTGAAGGACTCATCTCCACCCAGTATAATGGAACTACCGCTTACGTACACTCAAAGGTGACGCTCGGAGGAGTTTCCAACAGATACATTACCAGTGTTGCAGACCCAACAACTTTCCACAGAGGAAGCAGTGAAAAAGCAGCTGAATACATGACGCGTCTGGATGGAGCCAACTTCGTATCCCAGCACCGTACTTATCTCAGAGAGAGCAACCGACCTATCACAGGTAGAATTTATTTCAAACTGAGTGAGGACTCTCCAGAGCAAAGTACCACCTTCACGATACCTTCCAACATGAAGCCTGCAGCACGCAACCACGAGTTGGTAGTCTATGCATACTTCCTCGAAGGCGGCAAGTTGCAAATCAACCCTACCGTACTCGACTGGGAAGATGGCGGAAAGTACAACTATGTAGATAAGGTAGAAATCCATACCATCGTAGAAGGCGATTATCAAACCCATGACGGAGGCATACAAGTAGCTTTCAACGAGCCTACCTGGGGACCGAAGATTACCTTCGAAAACATCTATACAGGTGGCAGGAAATGGATTCTCCAGAGCAACAATCCAGTCTTCGGATTTGTGATAGCGGGAGACGAAAGTGGAGAAATCAAGAACACCTTGGAAGGCAACGGCAACAAGGAAACCATCAGCTTCTATGTAGTGCCTAAGAAGATTCTTGATATGGCAAATCCACACAACTATCATGCAAATGTCTTCTTGACGATTGTTCCAAGCAACAAAGCACTCATCAACGTGGGTGAAGGCGAAGAAAAATTGCCAGGAACCTCTACGGAAATCAGTTTTGTTCAAGTGAAGTAACATTTAAAATGACACCATCATGAAGATCAATTATCAATATAACAGAACCTGGAAAGCAATGCTGACCTTCATCATGGGCGTACTCTTATCCGGGTGCGCTGGGGAAGATGCCTTCAACGATACCATCGGAATGGAAGAGAGCCTCAGCATTTATCCACAGGTGACTGATGCCAAGACAAGAGTTGCATCCGACATGAGCCTCAACGAGGCTAAGTTGGATAAACTCGATGTGAAAATCTTTGGTAAAGCCGACGCAACGCTCAAGTTGGGCAAGACGTTGCCAGGCATGACTCAAGGTACTACTGCTACTTTGGACCAGGGCAACTGGAAAGACAAGAACCAGCTGGTAGAAAATGAAACTTACCAGGTTGTTACCATTGCCAATGCCAAGGAATCACTGCAAGGCATCAATGTTCTGAGCGAATTAGCAGGAAAGACCCAGACGGATGCAGACATCTGGAAACCATACCAGACGAATACCAATCCCGGCAAGAACTTCCTGATGAGCAGCACGACCGATTATCTCGTAACAACAGCTGCCCGCCAAACCATTCAAACCAGTCTCTGCCGTGCAGCAGCTAAAATCCTGGTAAAGCTCAACATCAATGTGCCTGGATACACAGTTGGCAATCCAAGCTGGAATTTCCAGAACTACAATACTGCTACCACATTCTTCGGCGAGAACTCTGCCAAGACTTTGGGCAATATGAGTGGAGCTTACGAAAGTGCTATGGGTGAAAACGGAAACTTTACCATTACCACCTACAGCTATGCTACCCAATGGGACAATACGGAGCAGATGCCTAAGTTGATCGTGAAAGTACCGCTGACCAAGATTTCAGAAGATGCTGAAGGAGAAGGAGCCGTTGGCGAAACCACAGACAACTTCTATAGCATACCAGTACGTGACATCAACGAAACAGAGTTGAAACGCAACCATATCTATACCGTCAATGCCAACATTACCAATCGTGGCAGCAGTACTGAAATCGTCTATGGAACCCAGGCGGATATCCAATACGACGTGATGAAATGGACAGAAGGCGAAGAAACCGTTATCAATGCCGATAAGCATAGTTATCTCCTGGTTACCCCTACCTTCCATATCATGAGAAATGAGAAAGTGGATAACAAGACGATCCAATTCTATGCTTCCGATGCTTGTACTGTCCAAATAGACGAAGTTTATTATTACGACAAGAACGGCGCAAAGAAGATGGTTGAGTCAGGAACTACTACTTATCCACAAATCAGTCTGAATTTCGCCAATGGTCATACTGAGAAGAAAGACCAGGGTATCGTCAATATCCAAGCTAAAGAATTTGTTCCGTTGACCGTAAAATACATCAAGTTTACCATATCCTGCGGTGAAGGAGAAAACAAGAAGACAGAACAGGTAACCATCAAGCAATATCCATTGGAATACATACAGGCCATTGCAGGATGGTACTCTACCAAGAGTCTGGACGGATGGATTGATTGGCAAGAACATCAAAAAGCCCACAAAACCAGCAAGACATCATCTGATGAAAACTTCACGGCAAAGGTTTATACCTATGGTAAGGTACAAGAAGGATGGGGTTGGTGGTCAGATATCATAGAAGGCACATATATTTGGGAATACCAAGATGAATATAAAGAAAATGCATACCAAGCCACTCTGAATAAAGCAAGAAAAGACCAATCTAACAACAACATGTATGTGGTTCAAATTACGCACACCAACGGAGACTATACGATTGGGCATGTAAACAACATCAATCCGACCACAAAGTTGTCTTCAGAAAACGTAGTATCACCAGCTTTTGCTCTGGCATCTCAGCTCGGGACCGTACTCAGTTTCAGCAAAGGAGTCAAAGCATCCAAGCACTGTGATGACTATGTAGAAGTAGGAACAGACGGAACCCGTTATGACAATTGGCGACTTCCTACGGAATCGGAAATCAAAGTGATTGTAAACTACCAATACAAATCTGGTCAGGATGTCGTAACAGAGGTCCTTAGAGGCTATTCATATTGGTCTTTGAGTGGAAACCTGGTAACAGCAAATCCGAAAGGTTCTGATGAAGGATTCGTACGCTGCGTCCGCGACCTTACACCTGAAGAGGTAACTGCATTAGAAAACAAGAAAGAATAAACCATCACAAAGGAGGCACTATTATGAAACATTTAAAATATTATATGAGTATGATTGCAGGACTGTTGGCTATGCTGACAGCCTGCACAAACGACATGGTTGAGAATGGTCCTTCTGAGCTTTGGGAAAAACAAGGAAACGAATATACCATTACCACTTATGTTGGTATTCCGAGCTATGAGGAGAACCAGACCATAACCAGAAGTCAGACATACGGTAATGAAGGTATTGACCGGGCAGAAGACATCCAGCTTTTCTGCTTCGACAAGGACGGTTTCTTCTTAGGACTTGCAAAAGATCTTTCGCTTGAAACAACGCCTAAAGGAGATATCCTGGAAAACGGCAGCAGCAATCCAAAAGGCATCAAGGCTACAATACCAAATTCTACCGCAAGAATCCACTTTGTTGCCAATGCTATGTTGGACATCACCCAATCTCCTAAATGGATCGGAATGCATGAGAATATGCTCATGACTTCATTCGAATCAAGCGCTGGAGAAGATCAGTCTCAAAAAATCGTCTATTGGGGATATGTCAAGAAAAATACGCCGGAGGAGATGAAAGCTTTCCTCAATGGTGGAGCCGACAAGCCTGTGATACATCTCATCAGAGACAGAGCCAAGGTGAAGGTTGAACTGGAAGACGAGGTGGCTAACGAAATTAAAAAGGTGATAGTATCTATCTACGACGGTCCGGAACACGGTACGATTGCTCCATTCAAGACAGACCTCACCTTCCCTGACACCCATGAGATGGCAGTATGGAACCCTGATTATATCACTCCTACCAAAGACCAGAAGACATACCAGGGTTCTGAGGGACAGATGGAGAATATCGCCTATACCTTTGAGAATCGCAATGATGCCAGCAAACCGCTGAAGGTTATTCTCTGGGCAACTTACAAGAACGGTACCCACAAACGTTTCCTCGTACTTTTGCAGGACAAGGACAACCAGCTCTACCGCATCAAGCGAAACCACATCTATAAGATTAAGGTGAAGAAACTGGATGCTTCATTGGGCTATGACAGCTTTGATGCAGCCGTAAATGGAACACCAGCCAACAACCCTTGGATTGTAGTAGAAGACATTGTACCAGAAGTTTCTGACGGAAAATATACCCTCAGTATCACAAATGGCACCTATATTCTCTTGAACGAGGGAGCTACTGCAGCACAAAGTATTTCCTTCAAGTATGCTGGCGATACCGACATTACCGCAAATGACTTTGAAGCAATTTGGATGAAGAATACCAATTGTGCTATCAATGAGACTCCTGTCATTACATTCAATAATGGCGAAGGAAGCATTCATTATACATTGAGCACCATTGATAATTCCATGAAGGAAGGAATCATCCGACTGTTGGACAAGAAGCATGGTCTGAGCAGAAATATCCACATCTATACCATCAAGAATATGGAATATGAGTTTGAGTTCCCTGCTACGATGGGTAAGGATATCAGCGCCACAGCACAACTGAAATTCAAGATTCCGGCTAACTATCCGAAGGAATTGCTTCCAATAGAAATCAAAATCGCTTCTAATGATATCAATCCGCAGAATTGCGGTATAGAAGTAGGTTCTACTGCGGAAGTAGATGGAGGAAAAGGATGGAACAACTGGTTTGTTGTGAAATATGAATCTGCCAGCGTAGTGGGTACGACACAGACCATTACCATCAAGAACATGAGAGTCAACACATCCGGTACTCGGGGTAAGTTCTATGTGAAAGCCAGCTACTACAACGGAGGCTATATAAACGCAGCAAACGTGAAGACAAAGGCTAAAGAAATTACTTTTACATATAGATAAAAACAACGGATTTTACAGAATCATTAAATATCATTTACTTTTACTAAGAACACCAAATAGCGAAAACTATTTAAACTGGTCGTCGGAGATATAGTTGCCGAGTTGAACTCACCTTCTATAGCTCCACGACATTCATTTTTTGAAAAACTGCACATTTTTGTTGCCTTTTTCAGATTTATTATTTAACTTTGCAAAAAAGAATTGGCTTATGAGATATCGAATTATTATTATCACCGCATTGGTGTTCTCATTGAACATTCTGCAAGCTATCGGACAAAACCGCTCGTTTGTCTATCCTGTGATGCCCGACTCTCTCAAATCCGTAGAACAACGGCTCAATTATCTGGGTCTCCATTATTGGGACAATTTTGACTTCAAGGATACCTTGCAACTTAGCAATGCTAATATCTCAGAACAAGGATTTGTCAATTTCATCGATCTCATTCCTCATTTTACTCCAACTACCGCAGAGCAGAGTGTACATATCTTTGCTTCAAAAGCTTTTGGGAGCCAGAAGAGTAAAGACAAATTCGAGAGCCTCATCGAACACTATCTGGGTAATCCGAAGTCGCCTATGAGGAACGACAAGGTGTATCTTCTTTTCATAAAAGATATAATAGCCTCACCATGCATAGATGATGTGGAAAAAGAAAGATGGACTTTTAAATACAAGCAGACCAATAAAAACCTGCCCGGCAATACGGCTATTGACTTCAAATGGAAGGATGAAAAAGGAATGGGACATCAGTTGAACGAATATAAGAATCAGAAAGTAATTCTCTATTTCTATGATCCTGACTGCGAGAATTGTCATAAGATTACTGCATGGCTCAACAAACAGACCATACCGGAGGATATCCAACTCCTAAGAATTCATGCAGATGATAAAATCAGTGATTTATATAGCTTACGCGCTATGCCAACCATTTATCTGTTGGACAAGAATAATAAGGTTATACTAAAGGACTGTTCACCTGAGCTATTAATCAGTGAAATTAACAAAAAATAAAATTTAAACTGGTCGTCGGAAATACAATTATTGGTTCTTGGCCTTAGATGAATCGTAAGACATCTGGAACTCTGCTCTCACATTCTGGTTGCGCATGACAACAATCGTATAGTTACCATCTTTCAGCGTACCTACTGTAGTATTCAGAGTATAGTAGCCATAGTTGCCAGACACTCCATAGTCAGCATTCTCTGTGACAATCAACTTGTTGCCCACCAAAGTTGTTTCCATCTTAATGCTTACAGCATCATCAAAAACAACATTCTTGTGAGTCAGCATCAACTTTCCACCTGGCAGAATCTTGCAGACAAGCTTCTCTTCCATTTCAGCGCTGTTGCTACCATCCTGTAGGATAGGTGTACTTGCAGACTGTGTGTAACTCAACATTGAGAACGAAGGCATGAATGTAGTGGTCTGTTGACCAAGCATTCCATCGTTTACTCCATCATCACTTGCACTGCAGCTTACAAAGCCCAATGCCATTGCCAATACCAAAATCGGCATCATTGAAATTTTTCTCATAATCTAATATCATTTACTTGTATTCTATTTATTGCTTGTTTATTTTTGTTTAGTCATTATATATTGTCTTTAGTTACTTTACACTTATGTCTTTAGTTAAATTGCGTTACTCTAAACGCAGCCTCATCTTCTACTAGTACATGATATTATATAAGAATAAAAGCATACTTGCCCAAGCAAAGTATTTCTTTCGGTTGCAAAAATATGAAATCTTTCTTGAAGAACAAGAGCGAATACCGTTAAACTATACTAACGAGTATTAATATAGTTTATAGCAAACTGATTTAAAACAAAAAGTACACCTTTTTAAAACAAAAGACCACCCTCCTCACATCTGTTTTTCTGCGCATTTATAATAACTGCCGGTATATGATGAGAAATACTATCAGCATATGATAATGAATGCGGCCTTCTTTGACAAGAATAATATCAGGCTATAGAAACCAAAAAGAGTGGAACCCTTTCGGATTCCACTCTCATATCTTAGATTGAAAAATCTCGAATTAGTCGAGGTTAGCCAACTTGTTGTCAGAATGAAGAACATCCTTGATCTTGTGGCTATAGAGATCAACCATGTACTCACGAGCCTTACCGCAGTACTGACGTGGGTCGAAGTACTCTGGGTGCAAAGCAAATGTCTCACGAACACCTGCTGTGAAAGCAAGACGAGAGTCAGAGTCGATGTTGATCTTGCAAACTGCGCTCTCAGAAGCCTTAGTCAACTGCTCCTCTGGGATACCAACTGCGTCTGGCAACTTGCCACCGTACTTGTTGATGATATCAACATACTCCTGAGGAACTGAAGAAGAACCGTGGAGAACGATAGGGAAACCAGGAAGCTGCTCCTCAACTGCTGCCAATACGTCGAATGCCAATGGAGGAGGAACGAGGTGACCAGTCTTAGGGTCACGTGTGCACTGCTCTGGCTTGAACTTGTAAGCACCGTGAGATGTACCGATAGAGATAGCCAATGAATCAACACCTGTACGTGTAGCGAAATCAACAACCTCCTCAGGCTTTGTATAGTGAGACTCCTCAGCAACTACGTCATCCTCAACACCAGCGAGGACACCGAGCTCACCCTCTACAGTTACATCGAACTGATGAGCGTAATCAACAACCTTCTTTGTCAATGCAATGTTCTCCTCGTATGGAAGTGCAGAACCGTCGATCATTACAGAAGAGAAACCGAAGTCAACACAACTCTTACATGTCTCGAAGCTATCACCGTGATCGAGGTGAAGAACGATCTCAGGATGGTTGCAACCCAACTCCTTAGCATACTCTACAGCACCCTCTGCCATGTAGCGGAGCAAAGTAGGGTTAGCATACTTGCGAGCACCCTTAGAAACCTGAAGGATAACTGGTGACTTCAAGTTAGAAGAAGCCTGGATGATAGCCTGCAACTGCTCCAAGTTGTTGAAGTTGAAAGCAGGAACGGCCCAACCGCCCTTGATAGCTCTTGCAAACATTTCCTTAGTGTTCACAAGACCGATTTTCTTGTAATCTACTGCCATAATATTTAATTTATTATTTTAATGAAACATTCTTCTATACTATAATTAATAAGGTAAAGCACTCTTACCAAACACTTCCCTTAAACGAGTGCAAATTTACTTTTTTCTTTTGACACGGCAAAATGTTAACTTGCTTTTTCGTATTTCAAACGAGTTAAAAAAGTTAATTCTTACTTTTTGATGCGATTTTTCTAATGTTTTGCTAAATACAGATAGCAATTTTAGCTCTTTTGAGCAATTTTGTATTCACGAACTGCAAAAGCTAATACTATTACAAAACTGATAAATGGTACGATAAATGGCAAAGTAACATGAGTAGTGTCGGCTATCAGCCCCATCAGCAGGAAGCCACAGCCACCTATTGGGGTCATCATCAGCAAGGAAGATGCTGATTTGGTAAGATTGCCCAAACCCGTCAAAGCAATGGCAAATATCGTAGGAAACATAATCGCTTCAAAAAGATAGTTGCCTACCAATGCGACTAAGGAAACAATCCCTAAATCACAAAGCACCAAACCGATACAGACAACACTACCAGCTGCACAGATGAGCAACATCGTAGTGGCAGCCACCCGGCGCATAATCCAACTGCCCAAGAAACGTCCCACCATAAAGAATCCCAAAGCTACAGTCAGCACCAGAGATGCAGTACGGTCATCCATCCAGCGCATTCCTGTTACGAAATTGATGAAATAGGAATTGATGGAAATTTCTGCAATCTCATAGCATAAAAGTGCCAACAGACCGAAGACAAACATACCATGATGCGCAAAGAGTTTGCCGATATTACTACCCTTAGCCTCATCCTCGGCAGTTACTTCATGCTTTATTTCTGGCAAATGAACACGCGAAAAGACGAGCGCTATCAATAGCACGAGAATACCCAATATGGTATAAGGCACCACCACATTACCGCCTTCTTCTGTATTATTGAACAGAAACTGACCGACGCAAAAGGTAGCGAAAAGACTTCCTAAACCATTAAATGACTGCGAGAGATTCAGACGACTCGTTGCCGTCTCCTTGGCACCCAATTCTGTAACATACGGATTGGCAGCCGTCTCAAGAAAGACAAGACCACAACCGATGATAAACAAACATAGCAGAAAAGCAGAAAAACTGCCCATCGCTGCGCCAGGAATGAACAGCAAGGAACCTGCTCCGAAAAGAATCAATCCGAATACGACTCCACGGCGATACCCATACCGATTAATAAAGATACCTGCCGGAATCGCCATCAGGAAATAACCCAAATAAGTGGTTACCTGAATCAGCGAAGAATGCGTAATACTAATATGCAAAGCATTCTGGAAATGCTTGTTGAGCACATCCAGAATGGCACGAGCGAAGCCCCACAAGAAGAAGAGCGACGTGATTAATACAAAAGGTACAAAATACTTTCTGTCTGTAATTTTCTTTTGTTCTGTTGACATTATTTTTAATTTTAATCTTTTTCATCATATTACCTATCAGCTGCCAATGCACGAGATCCTTGCTTTGGAAGATAGATTTTGTCTATTCATAAGTCATTCATTTTAATTGGAAGTTAAAATCGGGAACAAAGGTAAGGTCTTTTGGTGAGAATTCCAAACTTTCTCACCACTTTTTGTTGCTTATACTAAATAGAAATGTTTTTGAGCCTAACAGAAATCTCCGTTCAAAGACGTTGAATGTCGGTTCAAAGACGTTGAACGGCGGTTCAAAGACGCTGAATGTCGGTTCAAAGACGTTGAACGAAGAATTTATAGAGGAACAAGAACATTTAATTTGTGGTTTAACAGTTTTTCATCAGTCTAACACTATATAAAAAACTGATAGTGGCAAAAATATTACCTCGCCACCATCAGTTTGTTTTCGCATTTAATAAGAATTGGATTTTGTGCAATGTTATTTCTTTTCTTTCTTCGCCCTTGCATCCTTGACAATCTTTCCTGCCAAGAAACAAAGTTCTATCACCATTACCACCCAATGCCAAGGATATTCGCTCGGATGTGCAATGAGCTTCCCGATGATGCCCGTGCGATTAAATGCCTCTACCGCTATCCAGAACACGATGACCGTTGCCGTACCCATTCTGATGTTTGCTCCCCACGATGGCAAGTGGAGTTGCTTGCGAAATACGTATGGGGCGGAAAGCAAGGCACCGAAGGCTACACCGAAGGTGACTGGACTCTCACGACCAAACAATTGAGGATCGTAGAGGTTCATCAGCAGGAGATAGCAAGTCCAGAGCATTGTGTTGATTTCCATGAAGGTAACAATGCTGGTGTGGCGTGTCATCGGGCGAGCGGCGATGAGTCGCTTGTTCTTCCCCAAGAAGAGCGTCTGCCACCAGTTGAGGAAGTTGCAGGCATTTCGGGAACAGAAGATGTAGAGCAACATCACCATTGCCCACAAGCCAAAGGTGGCAGGGAGCAGAAGATATTCAGGGCGGCTCAACACCTCTCCCGTTGTGGGGTCAATCTCAGCATGTGTGCCCCAACGATGGGCATAATACATGAAGAGGAAATCCACCCAACCCGTCCAGTAGAACATGCCACCGATAAGTCCGAGCAAGGTTTGGCGAGTCTGTCCCTTGACGAAAACACCGACCACCACCATCACCAAGCCCACGAATCCCACAGCCATGCCAGCACCCAACAGTTGCGTGCCGTCGTAGTTGTCCTTCAATACTCGTGCCACCAAGTGAACCATGGGCATGCTTCCCAATATCACGCCCATCGACACGATGGATTTCCACCAATATAGTTTCTTGTTACTCATGGCTTTTCTTCTTGTGAGCTGCAAACATGATATAGACGAGCAATGCAACGAATGCCACGAGGATGCAAATCATCTGGGTAGTATACTTCTCCGGCTCAATCCAAATCTCCTTGAAAAAGTCAAGGCGACCAAGCACTTCCACAGGTACCCAGAACACGACAACCGTTGCGATAGCCATACGGATATTGGCTCCCCATGTGCTCAAACGCAACTGCTTTCGGAAGATGAAGAAACTACCTATCAGACAAGCTACGGCAACAACCGAAGTTACAGGATGATGGTCGCCGAGGAAGTTCTTGTCGTAGCAGAACATCAACAGGAGATAGCTTGTCCACAAAATCATGTTCAGTTCCATGAAAGTAACGATACTTGTATGATGTGTCATCGGACGGGCGGCAATCTCGTTCTTGCGTGAACGGAAAAGAACACGCTGCCACCAGTTGATGAAGTTACATCCGTTTTTGGTTGAGAAGATGTAGAGCACCATCACCATCATCCACATGCCGAAGGTGGCAGGGAGGATGAGGTATTCAGGGCGAGTCACAACTTCACCATTCTCCATCTCCGGCTGTGTACCCCAGCGGGTAGCATAGTACTGGAACAGAAATTCTATCCAACCGGTCCAGAAGAGCAGACCTCCGAAAAGTCCCCAAAGAGTCTGTTTGGTGTCTCCCTTTACGAAGACACCGATTACTACCATGATAAGACCTGCCAACCCCATGAAGAAGGCTGAGTAATGCACAGCTTCAGGAGTCATCGTCTTATCCATTATCATCATCAGCGCATGTCCCAACGGCATGGTAAAGAGTACCACGAGGAACGAAGCGATGGATTTCCACCAATTCAATTGTTTCATAATGTTTAATATTTACTTTAATTCATCTAAGTAATAACTGATTCTTCCTCCCTCATCACCTATCTGCACATTGGCATCATACCAGGAGATAATCTGGAGCTTGTAATATCTTTCACCATCCCACGAACGGATTACGTAGGTATGGAAAGAAGGAGTATATACTGGAGGTGGACCAGAGAAACTCATTGCCTTTTCGAGTACCGGATTGCCGCTTACCAACTGCTTGGCAGGTCCGTTGTTCGGGTCGAACCAAGGGTTCTCGTTCATATCCAGTTTGTTGGCGATGCAATACTTGTTCCAGTCGTTCTGCGACATGGTGACATATACGCTTGCTGAATCATCCACGGCGAAGGTCATATTGTGTTCAGCCAGATAAGCATCTACCTGCGCCTTGCTCGTCCACTTGTCATATTCGCCATAGCCCAGGTCGACGGCTCCACCCTTGCCCGGTCCGCTTGTTCCACTGTTGGTGCGCAGTTGGTAGCCATTGAAAGCAAGGTCCCATTCCGTGGCAGGATAAGCCATGGTCTTTGGGTCATCCTCCATGTTCTCCATCACCATAATGCTGCTTGCCTGGCGCTTCACCGTCTTATAGGTTAACTTGCCAGTGGCTTGATTTTTGGTAAAGATGGTATCGCCGTTCTCATCACGCTCTGCATCCTCGAAGATGTTCTTCTGCACACCTTCACTCCAATACTTTACGAGTTTAGCTGTACCTTTATAATGGAAATACTCCTCTATTGGCTTGCCATCAATAAAGGCGATGACACTCTGGTTAGGGTTCAGCACATTATAGCGATGTCCCGTCTTCAGGTCAAAATAGAGCCAGTCGTTGGTAACACCCGTGCTATAACCTGTTTTTCGGGGCAAGGTATGACCTGTGAAGTCCTCAGCCTCATAAGACACGCAGCTCGTCATTGCGGCTGCCATACCTATTATATATAGTAATGCTTTCTTCATCATTTCTTCTTTCTAAATGCTTTTACCAATTCATCTACCAACACTTCCACCTGCACATGCGCCTTGGCTCCTGCCGTGGCTGGCACGTTAAACATGGTGATGCCCGAACCTAAGGTCTTTGGCACATAGTTAAAGATGTTATCCACACCCACCGTCACCTTCACCTTATTATAGAAGGTCTGAATCACCGACAGATTGCACAATACATACTGTGGCAATTTGCAGCGGAAGTAGGCATCGTGGCTCTCACCGTTTACAGAGAGGCGGTCCTGCACATCAAACTTCTTCTCACCCATGTAGCTTGCCGAGAAGGTAGCGCCCAGGCGGTAGTTCTTCTTGTTGTACTTATAGTCGAGGCTCGCCGTAGCAGCATGAGGCGAAGTGGTGTTCACCTGGATGCCATCCGTCTTGCTCACGTTCACGTAGCTGTAGGTGGCATTCATCGTGAAGTGGTTGAGGAAGTGCCAGCGCATGATGGTCTCCAGTCCGATGAGGTTCTGCTTGGCGAGGTTGGTATATTCAAAGTTATACTGCATGTCGTAGATGCGCCATACGCCCTCTATCTTCTTGCGGAAGAAGTTGCCATACACATTGCCCGAGATGAAGAAGTTATCGGTCGAGTACTCTGTGCCCAGACTCACGTAGTTGTTCTTCTCAGGCTTCAGGTCCTCGTTACCCTTGATCATGAACATGCCGAGGTGGTCCCAGTTGAAGAACAGCTCCTTGATGCTTGGCGAACGATAGCCCATCGAATAGTTGGCTCTCCATGCCCAGTGATCCGAAGGACTCCACTTGAAGGCAATCTTAGGCATCGCCATCAGTCCGAAGGCACGGCTGAAGTTGGTTCTCACACCTGCCGAAACCATCCAGTGGTCGTTCATCGTCCACTCGTCCTGCAGGAAAGCCTCCGTCTCTTTTAATGAACGGGTGCGCATGATGTGGGAGGCATCGCCGTTGAATCGGTCACTCGTCAGGTCATCGCTCAGGTGCTCGATACCGAGGATGAGGTCGTGACCCTCGAACTTCTGCGAGGTGATGGAGAGGCGAGGCTGGAAGATACGGCTTTTATACACTTTGGTACGCTCGTCGATGCGCTCGTGGCGCTTGAAGCGGTCGTAGAAGTCGCCATGAAGGGAGGCGGTAATCTTGAACCAATCCTTAAATGTATATTTAATCTTAGTACCAGCTGTCCAGTCACGCGCCTGACTGAAGGTCATGTCCTGAATGAGGTCGTAGGTATTCATATAGAACGCACTACCGTAGGCAAGAATCTCCAGGTTCTTGAAAGGGTCGTAGAATACCTTCTGCGATACCGAGATATGCTCTGTACCCTCGATGCCCATTGGCGGACGGGAAGCCACGCTGGTAATGGTCACGTCGTGGTCGAGCCAAGGGTTCGCCTCTTGGGTATAGACCTTCTTGTCGTTCTCAGCCTGATACATGTAGAAGGCATCGCTCGAAGAATACCACACATCCGTCTGCGAAGTTACCTTGCCTGCATTGAATCCTGCCGACACCCAGCTCTGCAGGTTGGGACGGTCGGCGTTCTTCTCAAACATATACAGGAAGTCCTTCTTGGATGGGTTCTTGTAGTTGGTTTCGTTCATCTGTCCCCAGCGTACACCAGCCTGAATGTCGATAGGCTTGGTAGTTTTCTTGGTGATGAGGTTGATGACGGCACCCGATGCACGGCTTCCATAGAGGGTACTGCTAGCACCCTTCACGATTTCGATGCGGTCGATGGCATGGAGGTTGAAACGCTCATAGTCGAGGTTACCCGCCATGTCGCCCGTCAATCGCTCACCATCCTGTAGGAAGAGCACATGGCGGGCATCCAAGCCCTGCATGGAGATTTCGTTGCCGAATCCCACTTTCTGGATATTCATACCCGGTGTCTCCTGTTGCAGTGCCTTGGTCAAGTCGGCATAGCCTGCATCTACCAGTTCCTTACCGCCGAGCACCTGCGTGCTCACTGGCGAGAGCTTGATAGGTCGGGCGGTACGGGAACCAGTAACCACCACTTCGTTCACCTTCATCACGTCCTCGGTCATGAAGAGCTTGAGGGAGCTGTCGTTTCCGATGGTTCCCTTCAGAGGGTTGTAACCCACGGATACCACCTGGTAATAACACTTATCACTCTGAGGCACCGAGATGGTAGCCTCACCATCCATGTTGGTAACAACACGCTGTGGCGATTTCAATTTCTCGTTGTTGGCGCAGGTGATGACTGCACCGATGATTGGCTGCTCGGTGGCTTTGTCGAAGATACCGAACTTCATCTTTCGCTGTGCAGCGACAGGGAGGGCGAGTATCAGCAGCAAGCCGATAAGCATTACATTTCTAATTGTCTTCATTTATATTGTCATTCTATTTTTTCCAAATCCTTACACGATTTCAGCCTCGCTATGGCTTGTTTCTCTTCCCTTCATTTTTTACTTGCAAAGGAAAGAGAGATATGTCTGGGCATATCCCTCTTTCCTTTCTATAGATGTAAGACACGGTTTCTTATTTGATTCCGTGCTCTTTCTTATACGCTTTCAAGTCTTCCTCGTACTTTGCCTTGTCGGCATCAAATGTTGCGAGACGTGACTTGTCAATAGTCTGCTTGAAGCACTCAGAACGAACGTTCATCATGTTATAGTTTACGATGAACTGAATTTCGTGTGTTTTGGCATTGTAATAGCCTTGCACGCTACTGCCTTTTGCACTTGATGCAGAACCGTCTGTATCTGTTCCCCACACAGAACCGTCTTCACCCTTAAACTTTATCCAACCATCACCTGTATATTCTTTCTGCTCCCAAGAGTTGAGAACCATGGTCTTGACATCACACTTAAAATTGATAATCATTCCCATGTTTCCGACCGTGAAGTCAAGCAAAGAAATGTTGAAAGTTTGTGCGTCAGTCTTACTCCATTCAAACTTAAACTTTGTAGGACATCCCTCCGGTAAAAGGGTTTTGTTCACTCCATTCATCGTTGCATTTGTACTAAGTACAATCTCGCCATTGAGATAGTTTGTTGCCTCTTTCACAAGTTCAGAATTTGCATCAGAGTTAGTGATTTCTTCATCAGAAGAACAAGAACAAAATGCAAAAACAGCGAAAAAAAGCAAAGATAGGAAGGCGATGTTTTTCTTGAAGTTTGCTTTCATCATGTAACAAACAATTATTTTATTGTACATTCTGTTGTGAAATGAACCTCAGTATCGAAAGCAATACCTAAGAATTTTGCATCAACACTCTTAACAGTATACTCCAACTTTCCTGTTGTAGCATCATAGCTACCTTGGATAGTAGCGTCAAACTTCAAACCGCTACCGAAACTCAAGATAATGGCATCAGGGCAATCGTTCACTGTTGTACCATCAAGAACTACATCATCAGCTACTACTTTCAACTTGGCTGGCATCTTGCCAACCTTAAACTCAGACAACACCAATTTGTACGAACCATCTCCATTTGGAGTCAAGGTTGTGTTAAGAGCAGGAGAAACATCATTCTGATGTACAGGATTCTTGTCCTTGTTCATGTAAACTTTGTCCAAGCAACCATAGATAGTTGTCTGAGCTGATGCAGTACTTGCGAAAACCATCATGCTGATGAAGGCAATCGCCATTAAAAACGTTTTTTAAACATAATTATTAAAATTTTAAATTATGACTAAAATTATTTCCATTTTACTGGATTGTATTCTGAATATGTACTATTGTCATTCTCCAAGTGAGCAGAGTAGGTCTGGACAAAGTTCTTTGTACTTTCTTTGTCTAAAACATCTTGAGACACAGTGAAATAAACCTTTCTGCGTGGATTGGATTCAAAATCGTACAACTTGTTGTTAGAACTACGATAATATGCAATTAAATTAATTGGATAAATAATTTCACAGTTTGGTAATTGACAAAGAGCCAAATCGCCTATTGCTTCAATACTTTGTAAATTAATAGCCTTTAATTTAGGCAAGTTTGCCAAAATAATTTGAGATGTAACCTTTTTATTATTGAGGTTGATTTTTATTTCCTCAAGATTCTTACAATCTCTGCAATCTAACAAGTTTGACATGGTTGCATCAAAATCCTTTATTTCCTGATTAAGAAAAGCTGTATTTGTCAAATCCAATGATGTTACTGAAGGGTTGTTACTGATTCCTAAAGAAGAAAGAGCAGTTGCGTCGCTCAAATCTAGTCCTCCAATAAAATTTGTCTTTTTTACGACCAAGCCTTTGACATTTTGTCTTGGTGACAATCTATGACATACAAATTGTTTTGTTTGTCCAGTGCTTGACTGAACATCTATGAAAACATAAAAAGACGGATAAAAAGGATTGTTCACAAAATATTCAATACCTTCAATAGAAGCTATCTTTTCAATATCTTCATATTGGGTGTCATACTGCAAGAAAATATTGCGTCCTCTGTCTTCAAGACCGAGAGGTTTGCTGATGTCCAACTTTCCGTCAGAAGTGAAAACCGAACTAAAGTTCATCTTCAAATAAGCTGCAAAGTAAGTATCAGGAATCTCTCTCAAAGTATTATACTTCTCCAAAGAGCCCTTATCATTTACCATTTGCATGTCAATAGTCTTATTCTCTGCCTCATTCTGGGTATAGAAAGGCATCAAGTCCTCTACATTATACTTGCAAGAAGCAGGGAGATAAAGTTTGGTAAACTCATGGAGGATAGTAGCTTTCACCTCATCATTCTCAACCTTGGCTGTTACCAAGCCGTCGAAGTCATAGATGTCATTGCCTTGCAAGTCAAGACCTGTAATCTGTGAAGGAAGTGAAGCGATATGGAAAACTGGACCATAGCCATTGTTGCTAAGCTTCAACTCTTTCAAATTAGGAAAAACAGAAAGTTCCTTCAAGGCAGCGGTATCAACCTTTGTGCCTGAAAGGTCGAGTGAAGTAGTGCTGGTTGCTTTGTCGTCAAGGAGCATTTTGCCATTTTCATCAAACTGGTATCCCTTAGCTTTGAGGATAGTCATCAACTCAGAGTTGCTTACAGCCGCATTGCTGTAAGAAGGTGCATCGTCGTCACTGCCGCAAGAAGCGAAGCCGAGGCAGAGAGCCAGGGCAGCGAGACCGATGAAATTCTTAAAAATCTTCATTGGTTTTAAAACTTTTAAAGTGTTTATAATTAAAATAAAATATTATCTTGAATCAGGCTGCAAAGGTACATATTTCTAAGAAGGTATGCAATACCTAAAAATTATGAAATACCTAAAAATTACGAAATACGCCATCCTCATTTATGGGGATTTAAAAGGCAAAATTCATGTTTTTCATGCTGTTCTTCACATACTATAGGTATTTTAAACGCCCTTGGAGCCGAGCAGGAGAGAGGAAAGACGATGCCCATACATTTGCTATACTTAATACGTAAAAAAGTGACACTATACCTGCTTTTTCTTAAATCATTTTCATATCACAACAATTCACGAGTCTTGATTTCGAGATATTTATTAAGTACATCAACCGAAAGAGCCTCGGGCGTGGTAAGCAAAGCCAAGATGCCACGCTGCTTGAGCGAAGAAACGATGAGACGCTGCTCGTAAGCAAACTGCTCGGCAACTACATGACGATAATATTCCTCATCACTATCGGGACGAGTGGCAAGATAGTCTTTCACTTCATGATCCTCAAAGAACACCACCAAAAGTCGATGACGGCGGTTGAGCTGAAGGAGATAAGGCAACTGCCTCTCCATGCTGATGCGGTTGGCAAAGTTCGTATAAAGTATCAGGAGTGAACGCTTGGTAATGTGCTGGTTGACCTCTGCCACCAAAGCTGAATAATCGGATTCGGCAAAGCGGGTCTGCTGGCGATAAAGCATTTCAAGAATATTCTGCATGTGCCCTGTACGACGGGAGGCTGGAACAAAATCCTCAAAATGGTCGCTGAACGTTACAACACCTGCCTTGTCTTCCTTCCGCATCGCAATATACGAAAGCACCAGCGAGGCATTGATGGCATAATCAAGGTAGGTCATACCCCGGAAAGCATGTTGCATCACCCTACCCTTATCAATAATATTGAAAACCTGCTGAGAACGCTCGTCCTGATATACATTCACCATCAATCTGGAAGTGCGGGCTGTGGCTCGCCAGTTGATCAACCGGAAATCATCGCCCGAAACGTAATCCTTGATTTGTTCGAATTCCGTATGATTGCCCACCTTCCGTATTTTCTTGATACCCATTTCCGCAAGATTGTTGCTCATAGCCAACAATTCATAACGGGTAAGCATCAGATAGGAAGGATACACCTTGACATCACAAGGCTGGCACAGCGTAAAGCGACGCTGCACCAAACCTATCGGTGTGGAAGCGAAAACACGGACATGCCCAAAGGAATAAACTCCACGCTTCGTAGGACGTAGCTTATACCTGATATTCTTTCCCTCTCCCATCGCCAACTTCAAACGAAAGAGAACATCTCGGCGCTGGAAAACTGGCGGAATCTCATCTATGATTTCCAACCGAACAGGAAAGGAATAGATACTCTCCACCCGGATGTTCACTTCATTGTCGTCGCCATTGGAAAATCGCTCCGATAAAGTGCGACTGGCCATCATTCCCCGCTCATGATACAACAGGAATAATTCAACAAAAACCAGAATGACAAGGGCAAGGAACATCCATCTCCCTACATCAAACAGCAGGGGGAAAACATACCCAGACCCCGTCATCAAGACCAAGAAGGCAAGTACTATATAAAATCTCTTCGTTAAATACACCTTAAATCAATTGAATTCTTCACTCTTCGTTCTTCACTCTCCACTTACTTCGGCACCTCCACCTTATCTATCAGCCGTTGTGCCACCTTATAAGCCGTATAGCCTTCCATCTCAGCTTCTGCCGTAAGCATGAGTCGATGCTGCAAGATAGATGGTGTTACGAACTTAATGTCTTCTGGAGTGACAAAATCACGACCTTGCAAAAGAGCGTATGCCTTGCTCGCATGCAACATGGCAACTGAGGCACGAGGGGAAGCACCCAGATAAACGGCACGTGTGGTGCGGGTCTGCTGAACGATCTGTGTGATATAACGCAGAAGGCTCTCATCAACAACGACATGGTGCATATAAGAGCGCAACTGGAGCAATTCTTTCTTTGTCAACACAGGTTGGATATCAGTCAGTTTCACCAAATCAGTTTGATGTTCATGGCGCTTCAATATTTCCAGTTCTTCATCTGCCGTAGGATAACCCATCGTTACTTTCATGAGAAATCTGTCGAGCTGCGCTTCGGGTAAGCGATAAGTTCCTTCTTGTTCCACAGGATTCTGGGTAGCAAGGATGGTATAAAGGTCACCCATCTTGTGGGTACAGCCATCTATGCTGACCTGACGTTCTTCCATCACCTCGAAAAGAGCAGCCTGAGTCTTTGCTGGTGCACGGTTGATTTCATCCACCAATACAATATCAGCAAACACAGGACCTTCATGGAACTCAAACTCCTGATTCTTGACATTGAAAATATTTGTACCCAACACATCACTCGGCATCAAGTCGGGAGTAAACTGTACACGACTAAACTTGGCATCTACCAACCGGGCCATCAATCGCGCCAAAAGGGTTTTGGCAACTCCAGGCACACCCTCCAAGAGCACATGACCATTAGCCAAGAGGCAAGTCAAGACCAGATCCACCGCCTTGTCCTGTCCTACTATCACCTTGGATATTTCTTCACGAAGACACTCTATCTTTTCTGAAAAAAGAGTCAAATCCAATCTTTGTTCTTCCATTGTTTCCTATGATTTTAAATAAAAGACTTACTTTTCTTATCCTACGCTAACCATTCTTAGCGTGCCTAACTATAGTATCCATTGCATCTATCAAGCTCCGCATTTCTTCAACTGAGATATTGCCCTCCGAATGTAGGACCAAGCGAATTTGTCGAATCACCTTCTTCAATCTATCGCAGTTCATACCTGTTTTCTCTGCAAGGAGCAGATATTCACGGTCATCTGTATTCACATCAGATATGTCCACACCAGCCGTTTTTCTCAATTCCTCTGCGAAGAGTTTAAACTTTTTCCTGACCAAATCCACATGATCCTTACGTTGATAGTAGAGTGTTCCAATGAGTTGGATAAACTCCAAAGACCGATTGGCAGGCTTCGACATGATAGGGATGACCCGTTGCCTGCGACGAGCGGTAAATATCATAAAGAGAACGACACCCAACAGCGCAAGATAAAGAGCCCATCGCAATGGTGGGCGCTTGATGAACTCCCGGAATGGAGATTGCTCCGCCACAAGCATGGCATCGGTCTTGACATACGCCTCCGTTCTATACACTGGCAAATCCGCCAGATAAGACATCAATCGGAATATATAGACAAATGTGTTGCCTTCCAACATTCCATAGTTGGTGAAAAGCAATGGAGAAGAGACGAAAATGACCTCACCCTTGCCATACGGAACAGACACCGCCACAGGTATTTTCTTGATGGCGAAAGTATCGATTCGTTCTATCCTTTCTTTTTCATCCACAATAGTGTCAAAGCCAGTAAAATCTCCGACATACAAAGAGTCATGTTTGTAATCATACCCTGCCGTTGACAAAGTATAAGCCAGTCTTTTCACCTTTGGAACAGAATCCACGAAAAGGGTTCCACCTACCATATTGTAGAACATTCTATAAGACTGAGCTGCATACATCGTCTCCCGGTTATTCCAATAAATGGTATCGTACATATCATTGTCATGCGCTTTGAGACCGCTTAAGATGCCACGCAACGAAAAGTACATTCCGTCTTCTATTCTCACCTTGAAGGTACGTTCCAATTCATCCACCACTACCGTATCGGCATTCCGACCATCATCAAAACTACTTGAAGCAACCACCATGACCTTGCCTCCACGGCGAGCGATATTGCAGAGGTACTTGACATCCAACTGTTTCAAATTTTGCTGATCCACGACCATCAACACGGAGATTTTCTCCTTGGCATGCTCCTGATCAAGTTGGAAAAACGTCTTTTTCGTCACGTGATAACCATTGGGCAAAGATTGGGTCAAGACACTGTCAAAGACAAAACAGCCAAAAGGTTGCTTATCTACATGGCTAAAGGTAGGAGACCATACGAACTTCTTGGGCAGATTGACTTGCAAAAGACAGAACAGCACAAAGAGGACTAACATGACAAAAAGGAAAATACGACTACTTTTCATCACGACCTCCTTCCTTCTTGAAAGTTCCTCCATTTTGTTCGGCAGAACCATCTCTACCTGAGTTCTTTACAAAGTTATCCACACTTGCCTGCAGATTGTGCATATCTCGAATCATGTCCTTGTCAGCACCAAAGCCACCATAGCGAACTCGCACAAACAGACTGGTCATTCTCTTGAAGTCGGCCTGTCGGAACTCAAACGTATATTGAGTAGGAGTCTTGAAAGGTTGCCACTCTATTTGGTGATAGTCACTCAAAGACTTCAATGTCTGAAGATACATCAATCGCAATGCCTCACGGAAATTCTCATTCTCCAATGCTTTTTTAATTTCACTTGGGAAATCAACGCCATATATCGTATCTTCCGTAACCTCGTATTCCATCGGTTTCCTTCGTCCTGAACGAGCGAACAGCTCAGGATGCTTCCACAAGAGGAACGCCAAGACAGCTCCCAATGCCGCCAATCCGATACATATCCACAAAGTGTCATGATGGTCCTGATAGAAATTGCTGCCAAAGATATTCTCGAAAAATTCGTTCAGCCTTTTCGCTACCCAGTCCATCAAGCTATCTTGGGAAGGCACTAACTCTCGACCATAAGCGTAATCGTCATCCCGCCGCCAAACTTGCAGTCGGGCGGTATCAATAACCAAGGTGTCGGAAGGATTGGAAAACATATCTCTCTACAACAAATATAAATAATGTATAAAATGATTAGACTTTGAACAGATCGTCATCATCCTGACTCTTGTCTGCCATTTCCTCAAAATCGTCAATACCTTGACCAACGGACATATCATCGAGTTTCTCGGCGGCATGACTATAGAGATAACCCGTACTGATAAAAAACAAGTTGTAAATCAAATAAGTGCCTATCCACATGACAACGCCAAAGATATATTGGAGAATAACAAAGGCAACACTACCAACAAATGTTTCCTCACCTGCATAAGCCTGCACAAATAGCGTCTTGACAAAGACACATACCTCCCAAGGCATGACAAAGACAAAAGAAACGACATTCGACAACAGACTCAAGACAAATCCCAAGCCAAAGATTCCTCCCCATGTGCTCCATCCCAAGCGAAAGCCACGAACATAAGCCCGCCATACAGAGATATCCTCAAATATATAGGTAGGTGTAACCAATATCAAAGGTACACCAAAAGCAACGACTGCCACTACTGCCAAGAAGCAAAAGATGGCTGTCATCGCTCCAGAATTTATCGCTACCCCTAAAGCTATCACGGTAAAAAAGACTGCCAAGAACACGATGCCAATCAGAGAACCAACCAGTCCGCATTTGAACAAACGCCAAGCATTTCGGCGGAAAGAAGGTTTCAACTCCTGGAAAGTAACACCTTGCAAGCCCTCGTCGTGAGCATTATAAAACTGCATCATAGAAAACACAACCGTTCCTATCCAAATATAAGCTGCCAAAGAAGTTGGCAACAAGAGGGCGTAAGAAAAGAGCATACTGTAACTGAGTTCATCACTAAACATGGAATTACCAGAACTAACATCCACCATATTTTGCATCAAACTGTTCAGCGACAAGGCTCCTACGAATGCCAATGGCAAGATACCATACAAAGCATAACGAAGCAGTATTTTCCAATTCTGCTTGACAAACTCGAAAGTGACATTAAACTTCTCTCCGAAATCCCTCTCTTTGTAAAATACGATTTTATCCATAAGCTATCTTTATTAAATAATTCAAAACTGACTGGTTCTTAATGAATGAAGTTGTAATCTAAAGGACATTCTTTTCTGCCTATCAACTTACTTTTTCTTTGCCGATGCCTGATCTGGGGTAAAACCACAAAATAACCTATGACAAAGACGAAAGAGACGATGATAATCGACAAGCGAAAATAATTAGAAATTTCCGTATGTCGTGTTACAAATCCTTCGATAAAACCTGCGAATATAAATATAGGTACAGTACCGACAATAATCTTCATTCCCCTTTTCGCACCATGCCGAAAAGATACGATACGCGAATACGTGCCAGGGAACAGCCAGCTGTTACCCATCGCCAACCCTGCCGCTCCTGCAATAATCAATGCAGAAATCTCAAGTGTTCCATGAAGGAAAACGGCAAGAAAAGATTCATACAAGAGACCATGCTGGGCGAAGAATGTCTCAAAGCATCCCAACATCACACTGTTTTGGAATATCAGAAAACCCGTGGCGATACTGGTAAATATACCAGAAACAAATTCCAGGAATGACACCCTAATGTTATTGAGGGTAATGCCCAAGAACATATTCAGTTCATCTCCACCATCATAAACCGCCATCGGTTTTCCATCCTTGATATTCTGCAATGTCATATCCACATAATAATCTCCTAATATAATACGACAAAAGTCGGTATCAAAACATTGGGATACCACACCGATGAATACACTGATGAAGAATATGCAGAAAGAAGCCAAAAGTAACTTTCGAGCCTCAAACATCGTCAAAGGAATTTCCTGCGTCCAAAACGTAATCAGGCGAGACCACTTCTCCCGTTTGTTACGATAAATGGAATTATGAAGGCTTGAAGCCAGATTGTTGAGATAAAGGGTAATACGAGAATTAGGGTAATGTGTTTGCGCAAAAGCCAAGTCAGATGTAAGGTCGGTATAAGTATCGGCCAAAACATCCGGCGTTTGGGAAGCGGCATCGTCAATAATGATCTCTGCACGTTGCCATTTATCTATGTTATTTCTTATAAAGGCAAATTCTTTCACAATTCTTTTATTATAAGGGAAAATTCGGTTACGATTATTTTATTTTTCCTAAAAATTGATGCAAATTTAAGTAATTATTCTTATATTTGCAAACAATTTAAGCATTATCTTCTTAAAACAATAGAAAAATGACAAATTCAAACATCATAACCAATCAATTTGTAAGAATCAACCAAACGCCAGCGAGTATCGGTGAACGAGTGTTGGCTCGCATCCTTGACACCATATTCATATCTTTTGGATTCACTGGTGTCTATTTTTTGTTTGATGGGCTTATGGGGAGCATGGACGAAACACGTTGGCTCATGTTCTTATTCTTTATGCTTGTCATATTTATCTGGATGTATGATTTCTGGTGGGAAACATTCAACAACGGACAGACTCCAGGGAAATATATCATGAAGTTAAGAGTCATCAACAAGAATGGGTCACGACCAACCATGGGTTCTTTTTTCATGAGATGGCTTCTCAGCACAATAGACGTAGGATGTGGGGGCATTGGCATGCTCTTCATCATACTCACCAAAAATTCACAACGATTAGGAGACTTGGCAGCAGGAACAATGGTCATCAAACTTACCGACATCCGAAAGATACACATCTCCCTGGACGAATTCTATTATGCCAAGAAAGATTACCATCCTGTATATGAGGAAGCCAAGAATCTCTCACAAGCACAAGTCGCCGTCATAGAGAAAGCCCTGTATTCCTCCAATGACAACCATGAAAACCAAATAGAGACCTTGGCAGATAAAGTCGCGAAGTACCTCAAGGTGCAGCCCAAAGAAAATAGCAAGGAAAAATTCCTTGCTACCATTCTTTATGACTATAATTATTATCTCATGGAATTAATCTAAACTACCCATGCAGGAGCACAGCGCCCTCCTGCTTCTTGCCATCCATCAGAATTCTCATCGGATGCTCGAAGCGAACATGGCGCACATACTGCGTTTCCTCTACCGCCGGCATCGCATCCAATATCTCCTTATTGACGAATCCTCCTTCTTCTGTGTTTGTATCTACCGTAAAGTAACCTACCCCGAAAGAGGTAAGATTCTGGAAGAAATGGGTGCCCTGACTTGGGTCGATATTATAGTTCTTCAACGCTACTTCTACGATGACACGGGCGGCACTGATATGCGGCCACTTGACCGGAACGCCTAAATAATGATCGCTTGAACCCCAGCGGCCAGGTCCTATCAAGACGTAATTCTTTCCTTCGGCAAGGAACTTGCGGTTGATTCGTTCAATATCATCAGCCACATAGAAATTGTTCATCGCAGAGAACTGATCATCATATTTAACATAGACTACATCTGTGACGTCCTCACTGATTCCATGTCCCAATGAATTGTGGGAACGGAGCAGACAATCTGCATCTGGTATCGCCTTCACATCCTCATCAAGCATCTCCTTAGCATCCACTATCGGACGAATCTGGAGGAGATAAAACTCGCAGGTTTTATCATCATTGATATTGCATGCAAACTCGATTTCCACAGGACGGCGCATCGCCTCGGATCCAGATTTCATCGACATCTGCATCAGCTCCGGCAGTGGTACCACGCCATGCTGGAGTACACTGGCAAAGGTAATCAGCTTTCTTCCTGTTTCATACACGCCATCATTGATGACTTGATCGTATGGGTCGAAAGTAGAGGCGATATAGGTAAGACTCTGGTCTTCTACCGCATCCTTCACACGGAGCTTGAGGATATTGAAGCCATCATCCACCTTGAAATCCTCACCCACATGTTGCATGTCGAGAGCATAGAACTGGGTTTGGGTATCACGCAAAGCCATCTCCATCTCTGAAGTCTGTAGCACTTGGGTTGGATGATAAGGGCAAACTCTCAAGGTTTGTCCGCCATCAACGATATATTTCCCCAATCCAAGAGCCAGACTGGCAATACCTTCCTCCGCCGTTTCGTCGCCAATCGGATAATAATTGAGGGAGCGTAGCACACCACTCATCGTCGGATAAAACCGGTCGCCATAATTCTTACCCACTACCTGTTGCAGAATAACAGCCATCTTCTCCTGATCAATCACATTGCTGGTAGCTGTCATATACGCCTTCGAATCACGATAGAAAACAGAAGCATATACTCCCTTTATCGCACAAGCCAACATCTGGAGCATCTGATACTTATCCTCCAGATATGGAATCATATAGGTGGAATAAATTCCTGCGAAAGGCTGATAGTGAGCATCCTCAAGAAGCGAACTGGAGCGGATGGCTATAGGACTCTTCGTTGCCTCAAAGAAAGTGAAAAAATCAGCAATCAGGGAATCCGGTAACTGAGCATGAAGGAAATGCTTCAATATCTCCTCATCACTTGCATCACTTAAAGCTATCGGATAGAGATTATTGCTCATCATAAACTCATCAAAAATATCAGTACAAAGCACGACTGTTTTTGGAATCTGAACAGTGGCATTCTCATACTGATTGAACTCCGGATGGCGCTTGATGATATTGTCGAGGAAAGCCAGTCCTCTACCCTTTCCACCCAAGGAGCCTTCACCAATACGGGCAAAATGGGCATACTTATCGAACTTCATTCTATCAAAGACTGCCACGACTCCAAGATTTTTCATATGACGATATTGCACAATGGCATCAAAGATAATCTGACGGTGGGCATCCACGTCTTGAAGTTTTTGCCAGGTGACATGCTTCAAGAAAGCAGATACAGGGAAGATGGCTCGGGCGCACAACCAACGGCTCATGTGATTACGACTGATGTGATAAAGCATCGAGTCGTTAGGAATATTGAAAATATTATCCTGCAGTTCCTTTAAACTGCGGATACGCATGATCTCCTCATGAGTTTTCGGATCTCTGAAAATGAAATCTCCAAAGCCCATGTGTTCCTCCATCAAACGACGCAAATCTACACTCATCTTCTTGGAGTTCTTATCTACAAAACGAAAACCTTCAGCCTCTGCCTTTACTCGATTTTCACTCTCAGAACTCTCAAGGATAAGGGGCACAAAGGAATCATTCTTTCGGATATAACGGAAAAGTTGCAAACCCGCATCTGGACATTTTTCACGACCAAAAGTATCCGTTGCATGCTTTGGCTGCACATCCTCATCCACAACATTACCAAAAGCTTTGGCTGCACTCTTTAAAGGAAAACGAGCATCACTAATGACACCAAGGGTATTATCAGAATACTTGTCATACAGTTTTTTTGCCTCTTCATATGTACGTGCCAATACCACTTTCGGACGACCACGCATACGCATGGTAGCTGCATGACGGTTCAGCGCTTCTTTGGAGAAGTTCTTACTCTGTTCAAGAATATAATTATAAAGATTTGGCAGAATAGAACTATAGAAACGTATAGAATCTTCTACCAAAAGTATCATCTGGACACCTGCCTCCTGAATATCATGCTCCAAATTCATCTTATCCTCTATCAACTTAATAATAGAAAGGATCAAGTTGGTATTACCCAACCAGCAGAATACATAATCGAAGATGCTCAAATCCTCATTCTGCATACGCTTGGTAATACCATGAGAGAATGGAGTCAACACAACACAGTGAATATTAGGAAACTTACCTTTGATATCGCGGGCAACATCGAAAGCATCATTATCTGCATTACCTGGCATACAAATCACCAGATCTACAATTGTAGAACGCAAGACTCCAGCTGCCTCTTCTGTGGTAGAAACTTGGGTAAAAGTTGGCGGATAACGTAATCCTAACTCCATATACTCATTGTATATCTTTTCTTCAATACGCCCATCGTCCTCTAACATGAAGGCATCATAAGGGTTAGCTACAATAAGTACATTGTATATGCGACGCATCATCAGATTAACAAATGATACATCCTTTAAATAGAATTTATTCCACTCTTGAGGTACATTATTCTCCATAATTGTAAGATTTAGCAATGCAAAGATACTGTTTTTCTTATATTTACTTGCATTTTTCAACATATTTTTTTAAATTTGCAGCATTATAATAGAATTTACTGATATATTACGCTGTAAAATCAATAGATAAAACCATAAACTATGTTTAGATTTAAAGAAGCATTTCTTGCTAAATATAAAGGAAAAGCGATAGCAGGCATTAAAGAGGGAGGAAAGATCCTCCTGAAAATCTTGCCGTGCTTTTTCACTATATTCAGCATGCCGTGTATGGCGCAAAAGCAGCATGGAAAAGCATCCTATTATTCAAAAAAAATAACGGGAGCCAGAACTGCCAGTGGACAGAAACTTCACCACGACAGTTTGACGTGCGCCCATAGATTCTATCCATTTGGTACCAAGCTGAAAGTAACAAATCTCAGTAATAAAAAAACAGTTATAGTGAAGGTTACAGACAGAGGCCCCTATGGTAGAGGACGAATTATTGATCTCTCGTGGGGTGCTGCTAAAGCTATAGGTATGTTATCACAAGGTGTAGCTACTGTAAAAGTAGAAATGATAGACAAGCCTATTCCTTATCGCCCAGAAGATCCAAAATTACCTCATATCGACTTTGAAGTAGCAGAATCAGACTATGATTTTCCGCAGAAATGGAATCACAAAGAAAAACATGAGAGTAAGCCGCACCAACATGGAGCAGAATCAGGCAAAAAAGAACATTTAAACAAACATCAAAAGGATATTAAAGAAGAACAACAAGAACATAGAAACAAAACCGGGAACTTTGCTGAGCAAAAACATAATTCAGAACATAAACATAATACAGAACACTATCAAAGCAAAGAAGGAAATAAGACAAAAAGGAAATAGAATAAACAAAGATAAAGAATAATTTGAGATTATCATTTTCAAAATAAAAGCAAAAAAGCCTCAGTAAGAAAACTTCAAGATCTTACTGAGGCTTTAAAATATTCTAAATACCATTCTCATAAATAAATAAGAGAAAATGAATGTCTTAAAAAACTAAGAAAACACTAACACTACTTAGTCGTAGGTATATTAAATTCATTCACCTTAGAAATTGCTTTATCTCCATGAATTACAGATACACAAAATCGAGCTATACCAGGCTTTAAACGTGAGTCTGCCTTTACCATTGCAGTATAACGAATACCTTTACCGGCATCTATTTTTTCCACATGTATATTTGGAGATATGTAGATATGCTTATTTCCTGTGGTTTCGACAACTGTAGGAACTACATCATAGACAGGACGATTTCCACGATTGAAGACTTCAAATATAACTTTGCAAGTTTCATTCCTATTCAGCGCGTTATCTTGATTATCATCCACAAAACGAGCATTGACGATTTCCAATAAAGGACAATAAGATAAACCAGCAGTATTAATTTCATCAACTGTGCTGCTTGAACTTGGATAAGAAGTTATAGGCTGTTGAGCACTATATGAACCTGTATAGTCTGAACCCGTAAAATCATATAATCTATCATCTCCACTATTGGTGGAATCAAAACCACTGTTAGTGTTAGGATTATATAAATAGGTATCATCAGCATTATGCGAAGACCTGTCATATCCTTGGTTTCTTTGATAATCTGCATCTTGTCTTTGACGGATACGCTCCCGTCTTTGTTGAATACGCTCCTCTTGTTGCTGATCAGCCTGATTACCTATAGCAGCACCTACAGCAGCACCACCAGCCATACCAATGATTGTACCAATATCAGAGCCACGAGGGCCACCAGCTATTCCACCAATAGCAGAACCTAAAATAGAACCAAACGATCCACCAACATATGCGCCACTACCAGTATAAGTTCCACAACTACTAAGAAGTAACGCAGAACTAAATAATAAAATCAAAGGCTTTTTCATATCTAAATAAAATTAAATCCCACATTTGTGAACATACTATATATTCATTTGATGGTGCAAAAATAAGAAATAAAAAGCAAAGTCTAACAACAAAATCCCTAAAAATATAGGGAAAATCCCTAAAAAACAAAAAAGCGCTTTCATCAAAAAGATGAAAGCGCTCATATTGAGATATTGAAATTATTCAGCCTTTGGAGCTTCCTCAGCTACAGTCTCAGCAGCTGCATTCTCAGCAACTGGAGCATCCTCAGCCTTAGCCTTGCGGCTACGACGAGTCTTCTTAGCTGCTGCCTTAGGAGTCTTAGCCATGTTCTCATCAAAGTCAACAAGCTCGATGAATGCGATTTCAGCAGCATCACCTTGACGAGTACCCAACTTGATAATACGTGTATAACCACCAGGACGATTAGCTACCTTCTCTGCAACCTCACCAAAGAGAGCCTTAACAGCATACTTGTTCTGAAGATAACGGAAAACAACACGACGTGAAGTTGTAGTATCATTCTTTGAACGAGTAATTAATGGCTCAACATACTTCTTAAGAGCCTTTGCCTTTGCAAGAGTCGTAGTGATTCTTTTGTGCTCACTCAAGATAAGAGATGTTGCCATGTTAGCCAACATCGCATTACGATGAGAAGCAGTACGACCTAAATGGTTGAATTTTTTATTATGTCTCATTTTAATTTAAATCATTTAAGACAAGAGATTAACCCTCCTTGTCTAATTTATACTTTGAAATATCAGTTCCAAAAGAAAGATTCAGACTCTCGAGCAAATCATCAAGCTCTGAAAGCGATTTCTTACCAAAATTGCGGAACTTCAAGAGATCAGTCTTATTATACTGAACCAAATCACCTAAGGTCTCTACATCAGCTGCCTTCAGACAGTTGAGTGCACGAACACTAAGATTCATATCTACGAGACGAGTCTTAAGCAACTGGCGCATGTGAAGAACTTCTTCATCAAACTCCTGATTACTCTCTTGGTCTGGACTTTCAAGAGTAATTTTCTCATCAGAGAAGAGCATAAAATGATAAATAAGAATCTTCGCAGCCTCTTTCAATGCATCCTTTGGACTAATGGAACCATCTGTTGTAACTTCAAGAGTCAGCTTGTCATAATCAGTTTTCTGTTCAACACGATATGGCTCAACTGCATACTTTACATTACGAATAGGGGTGTAGATGGAATCGATTGGGAGAACGTTGACGTCAGTGCAGAATTGACGATTCTCATCAGCAGGAACGTAACCACGACCCTTGTTAATAGTAAGATCTATCTGCATCGAAGCTTTGGCATCTAAATGACAAATCACCAAATCAGGGTTTAACACTTCAAATCCAGTCAGATACTTACCAATATCACCTGCCTTGAATTCTGTAGAATTCTCAACGGTGATACTAACTTTCTCATTCTCGAATTCTTCTACTACTTGCTTGAATCGAACTTGCTTGAGATTCAAGATAATGTTGGTAACATCTTCCTTTACACCAGGAACTGAAGAAAATTCATGCTCAACACCACTAATACGGATAGTATTGATTGCATAACCCTCCAGCGATGAAAGGAGAATGCGGCGTAAGGCGTTACCGATGGTAACTCCAAAGCCAGGCTCTAAAGGACGGAATTCAAACTTTCCGAACTTATCATCAGCCTCCAGCATTACTACTTTATCAGGTTTTTGAAATGCTAATATCGCCATTAATTTAATGATTTATTTAGAGTACAACTCAACGATTAACTGCTCCTTAATGTTCTCAGGGATATCGGCACGCTCTGGCTTGTGCAAGAATTTACCGCTCTTAGAATTGTCATCCCATTCGATCCATGGATATTTGCTATGATTGAAACCAGCAAGTGCTGCCTCTACAACTTCGAGAGATTTAGACTTCTCACGAACACCGACAACCATACCTGGCTTAACAGCAAAAGAAGGAATGTTAACTACCTTGCCATCAACAACGATGTGCTTGTGACCAACCAACTGACGAGCTGCAGCACGAGTTGGAGCGATACCCAAACGGAAAACAACGTTATCAAGACGGCTTTCAAGATTCTGAAGGAGAACCTCACCGGTAATACCATCAGCCTTAGCTGCCTTTTCGAACATATTACGGAACTGACGCTCTAATACACCATAAGTGTATTTAGCTTTCTGCTTCTCTGCCAACATGACACCATACTCAGACATTTTTCTGCGACGGTTATTGCCATGCTGTCCAGGAGGGAAGTTTCTCTTGGACAAAACTTTGTCTGCGCCGAAGATTGGTTCACCAAAACGGCGTGCAATTTTAGATTTCGGACCTATATATCTAGCCATAATATAAAAAAAATGCTATAATTATTTGTATCTTAAATACTATATAAAGCGTTATACACGACGACGCTTAGGAGGACGACAACCATTATGTGGTAATGGAGTTACGTCAACAATCTCTGTAACCTCGATACCTGCACCATGAATAGCACGGATAGCAGACTCACGACCATTACCTGGACCTTTAACGTATGCCTTAACCTTGCGAAGACCAAGATCAAAAGCTACCTTAGCGCAATCCTCAGCTGCCATCTGAGCTGCATAAGGAGTATTCTTCTTAGAACCACGGAAACCCATCTTACCAGCAGAAGACCAAGAGATAATTTGACCTTCATTATTAGCAAGAGATACAATAATGTTATTGAATGAGCTATGTACGTGAAGCTGACCAATAGCGTCAACGCGTACGTTTCTCTTCTTAGATGTTGCTTTTTGCTTTGCCATAATTAATTTCCTCCTTAGAATTACTTAGTAGCCTTCTTCTTATTAGCAACAGTCTTCTTCTTACCCTTGCGAGTACGAGCATTATTCTTTGTGCTCTGACCACGAACAGGAAGACCATTACGATGTCTAACTCCACGATAACAACCAATATCCATCAGTCGCTTGATGTTCATCTGGATCTCAGAACGGAGATCACCTTCAACTTTGAACTCAGCGCCGATAATTTCACGGATCTTGGCTGCCTGATCGTCAGACCATTCGCTGACTTTCAAGTCACGGTTTACACCTGCCTTATCCAATATCTTTGCTGAACTACTTCGACCAATACCATAGATATAGGTCAATGCGATTTCGCCACGCTTATTCTGGGGCAAATCTACTCCAACAATTCTTATTGCCATTGTTTAATAAAAAATTAAAAAATTAATACCTTTCGTTAAAAGCGGTGCAAAAGTACGACTTTTTTTTCAAATAGCCATGCTTTTACAAAACTTTAACATTAACCCTGACGTAATTTCATCTTAGGGTTCTTCTTGTTGATAACGAACAGACGACCTTTACGACGAACAATCTTACAGTCTGCTGAACGCTTCTTTAATGATGCTCTTGTCTTCATAACCTTATATATAAATATTATTTATATCTAAAAACAATTCTACCCTTTGTAAGGTCATAAGGGCTCATTTCTACCTTAACCTTATCACCAGGCAAAATTTTGATGTAATGCATTCTCATCTTACCAGAGATATGAGCTGTAATATCAACACCATTCTCTAATTCTACCCGGAACATAGCGTTAGATAACGACTCTACAATTGTTCCGTCTTGTTCAATAGCGGCTTGTTTTGCCATAATTAAAATTTTTGTCCTTCTAAATGTTCAACTTCTACGAATGAAGATAAAATTTCAGCTTTACCTTTTCGAACAACAATCGTATGCTCAAAATGAGCAGCAGGTTTGTGATCCAAAGTAACAATACTCCATTTATCAGCAAGCATACCTATCTTACGATTTCCCATAGTAACCATTGGTTCTATGGCTAAACACATGCCGGATTTTAGCAAAATACCATTTCCTTTACTCCCATAATTAGGAACAGAGGGGTCTTCGTGCATCTCTTTACCAATTCCGTGCCCTGTAAGTTCTCGTACGATACCATACCCGAATGATTGGCAGTAATCTTGTATCGCAAAACCAATGTCACCAATGTGATTTCCAGCTACGGCTTGTTCAATTCCTAAAAATAATGATTTTTTAGTAACTTCAAGCAATTTACGTTTTTGTTCGGAAATATCACCGACCGCAAATGTATAACAGCTATCACCATTATATCCATCAAGTAATGTTCCGCAATCAATAGAAATTATATCTCCATCATCAAGAACATCATTGTCTGAAGGAATACCATGTACTACAACATCATTAATAGATGTACAAATACTAGCAGGAAAAGACTCTCCATATGGATTAGGAAAATTTTTAAACGTTGGAATAGCACCATGATCACGGATAAATTCCTCTGCTATCCTATCCAAATGAAGAGTCGTCACACCTGGTTTTATATGTTTACCTAATTCAGCAAGAGTCAGACCAACGAGTTGGTTTGCCTTACGCATTAGATTAATTTCATCCTCTGTCTTCAGAAATATCTTCATTTCAAAAGAAAAAGATTAATATGCAGCAACACCACCTTGGCGGGTATGGCCCGAATTTAAAAGACCATCATAGTGGCGCATAAGCAAGTGACTCTCGATCTGCTGTAAGGTATCTATAACTACACCCACTAAAATCAACAGAGAGGTTCCTCCAAAGAATTGAGAGAAAGCCTGCTGAACATCGAGAAGTCCTGCAAGTGCAGGCATAATCGCAATAAATGCTATAAATAATGAACCTGGTAAAGTAATACGAGACATTACGGTATCAATGTACTCAGCAGTATCCTTTCCTGGTTTAACACCTGGAATGAAACCATTGTTACGCTTCATATCCTCAGCCATCTGAGTTGGGTTCAATGTAATAGCAGTATAGAAATATGTAAATGCAATAACCAAGATTACATAAACAACATTATACAACAAACTGCGGTTATCCATCAACTGCTGAACAACGCTGGAAGCATTTTCAGACTGATAGCGAACTATCGCCAATGGAATGAACATTAAAGCCTGAGCAAAGATGATAGGCATTACGTTGGCTGCAAAAAGTTTCAAAGGGATGTACTGACGAGCACCACCATATTGCTTATTGCCGACCAGACGCTTAGCATACTGAACAGGTATTTTACGAGTACCTTGCACCAAAAGAATAGAAGCACAAACTACAGCATAAAGGATCAAAATCTCAACGATAAACATAATAAGACCACCACCAGAAATTGCCTGCAAACGAGAAGTAACCTCCTGAACGAATGCCTGTGGCAAACGGGCGATAATACCAATCATAATAATCAGAGAAATACCATTACCAACACCTTTATCAGTAATACGTTCACCTAACCAAAGGATAAACATACTTCCTGCTGCAAGAATAATAGTAGCCGGAATCATGAAGACCGTCCAACTGATACCAGTTGCCAAAGCATTAGCTGCTTGCATCTTCAAGTTCAAAAGGTAACTAGGAGCCTGAAAGACCAAAATGGCTACAGTCAGGACTCTAGTGTACCATTGTATTTTTTTGCGGCCACTTTCACCTTCACGCTGCATCTTCTGGAAATAAGGTACAGCGACAGCGAGAAGCTGCATAACAATTGAAGCTGAGATATAAGGCATAATTCCTAATGCAAATATAGACGCATTGGAAAATGCACCACCAGAGAACATGTCCAAAAGCGACATAAGACCGCCTGAGGTCTGCGACTGAAGTTTTTCCAACATGCTCGGATTGATACCAGGAAGTACAACAAACGAGCCAAAACGGTAAATAGCCGTAAACAGAAGAGTAATGAGGAGTCTCTGACGGAGGTCCTCAATCTTCCAACAGTTCTTTAGTGTCTCAATAAACTTTTTCATTTACTTAGATTATAGTTGCGTTACCACCTACTGCCTTGATTGCTTCTTCGGCAGTCTTTGAGAAAGCATTAGCTTCAACTTCCAATTTTGCTTTAAGTTCACCATTGCCGAGAACCTTAACGAGAGCCTTACCATTAGTAAGACCAGCCTCTTTAAGTTCAGCAATACCAATCTTAGTAAGGTTCTTTGCCTCAGCAAGAGCCTGAAGAGTAGAAAGGTTTACAGCAAAATACTCCTTATGGTTGATATTCTTGAAACCAGCCTTTGGAACACGACGCTGCAATGGCATCTGACCACCTTCGAAACCAATCTTTCTCTTATAACCAGAACGAGCCTTGGCACCCTTGTGACCACGGGTAGAAGTACCACCGAGTCCAGAACCTGGACCACGACCAATACGACGACGTGAGTGGGTAGAACCTTCAGCAGGTTTTAAATTATTTAATTTCATAATCGTTCCTAATTTAAAAGATTAATTAATCTACTACATTAACGAGGTGATGAACCTTACGGATCATACCACGGTTGCTAGGAGTATCCTCTACCTCAACAACCTGAGAAATCTTGTGGAGACCCAGACAAGCGAGTGTACGCTTCTGATCTACCGGAGCACCGATTTTACTCTTAATCTGCTTGACTTTAATTGTTGCCATATTCGATAAATCCTAATTAACCGTTAAATACTTTATCCATACTGATACCACGCTCACCTGCAACAGTGTATGCATCACGCATCTGAGCAAGAGCAGCGATAGTAGCCTTTACAAGGTTGTGAGCGTTAGAAGAACCCTTTGACTTAGCAATTACGTCCTTAACACCAACACTCTCAAGTACAGCACGCATAGCACCACCGGCCTTCAAACCGGTACCGGCAGCAGCTGGCTTAAGAAGAACCTTAGCACCACCAAAAGCTACCTCAACCTCATGAGGAACAGTACCCTTTAAAACTGGAACTTTTACCAAATTCTTCTTGGCAGCCTCAGTACCCTTAGCGATAGCTGCAGTAACTTCGCCGGCCTTACCAAGACCATAACCGATAACGCCATTACCGTCACCAACAACGACGATAGCAGCGAATGTGAAAGTACGACCACCTTTAGTAACCTTAGTTACACGGTTGATAGCAACCAAGCGATCCTTAAGTTCTACATCATTATTAACTTTTACTTTATTCATTGCCATAATCGTTTAAAATTTAAGACCACCCTTACGAGCACCATCAGCCAACTCCTTAACACGACCATGGTAAAGATAACCATTACGGTCGAAAACTACTGACTCTACACCAGCAGCCTTTGCCTTTTCAGCAACGAGCTCGCCTACTTTAGCAGCCTGCTCCTGCTTAGGCATCTTCTCCAAACCGAGTGAAGAAGCAGAAGCAAGTGTGGTACCTGTCAAATCATTAATAACCTGAGCGTAAATCTGCTTGTTAGAGCGGAAAACACTAAGACGTGGACGCTCAGCTGTTCCATTAACATTCTTACGAATACGGAACTTTATCTTAATTCGTCTTTCTACTTTCTTTGTTGTCATAATCGTAAATAATTAAAATTACTTAGCTGAAGCACTCTTACCAGACTTTCTGCGAATAACTTCACCCTTGAACAAGATACCCTTACCCTTGTAAGGCTCAGGCTTACGGAAAGAACGAATTTTTGCACAAACGAGTCCTAACAACTGCTTGTCACAAGACTCCAATGTAATGATTGGGTTCTGATTTCTTTCAGACTTAGTCTCAACCTTAATCTCCTTAGGTAACTGAATGAAGATAGGGTGTGTATAACCTAAAGCAAATTCGATGAGATTACCCTGGTTTGAAACACGGTAACCAACACCAACCAACTCCATAGTCTTAGAATAACCAGCGCTAACACCAACAACCATGTTGTTAACGAGAGAACGGTACAAACCATGGAAAGCCTGCTTCTGCTTAGAATTAACAGGACTATTTTCATCAATCTCAAATACAATGTGACCATCTGCAACATTCATCTTGATAGATGGATCAATCCACTGAGAAAGTTCACCCTTAGGGCCTTTTACAGACACTACATTAGAATTAGCATCAAAATTAACGGTAACACCTGCAGGGATACTAATTGGCAATTTTCCTATTCTTGACATATTCAATCCTCCAATTAATAAATATAGCAAAGAACCTCACCACCGATCTTAAGATCAGCAGCCTCTTTGTCTGTCATTACACCTTTGGATGTAGATAAGATAGCAATACCTAATCCGTTAATAACTCTTGGCATGTCCTTGTAACCAGTATACTTACGCAAACCTGGAGTAGAGACACGCTTCAAACACTTGATAGCGTTTTGCTTGGTAGTTGGATTGTACTTCAAAGCAACTTTGATAGTACCCTGAGGACCATCCTCTACAAACTTGTAGTTAAGGATGTAACCTTTCTCGAAGAGGATCTTAGTGATCTCTTTCTTCAAGTTAGACGCAGGAACTTCAACAACACGGTGATGAGCCATGATTGCATTTCTGAGTCTTGTCAGATAATCTGCTATTGGATCTGTCATAAAAATAAAATGTTTAATTAATCGGGACGACCCCGACAATATTAAATAAAATAAATCTTTCTAACCTAAAAGGGGATTACCAGCTAGCCTTCTTAACGCCTGGAATCAAACCTGCTGAAGCCATCTCACGGAACTGGATACGAGAAAGACCGAACTGGCGGATATAACCCTTTGGACGACCAGTGATCTTGCAACGATTGTGAAGACGGATAGGGTTTGCATTCTTTGGAATAGCCTGAAGCTTACGAGCTGCCTCGTATGCTTCAGCTGGGTCATTAGAAGTTGCAATAATCTTTTTCAGTGCTTCGCGCTTTTCAGCGTAACGAGCTACAAGCTTTGCACGCTTAACCTCGCGAGCTTTCATTGATTCTTTTGCCATATCTCTTAGTCTTTATTTGCGTTCTTGAATGGAAGACCGAATGCCTTCAAAAGAGCAAAACCTTCTTCGTCAGTCTTAGCTGTTGTAACGAAGGTAATGTTCATACCCTGGATGCGATCGATTTCATCGATATTAATCTCAGGGAAGATGATCTGCTCAGTAATACCCAAAGTGTAATTACCACGACCATCAAACTTGCTTTCAATACCCTTGAAGTCACGGATACGAGGAAGAGAAACACGAACGAGCTTCTCCAAGAACTCATACATACGCTCACGACGCAATGTTACCATAACACCGATAGGCATCTTCTTACGAAGTTTGAAGTTTGCGATATCCTTCTTAGAATATGTAGCAACAGCCTTCTGACCTGTAATTGCTGTAATCTCATTAATAGCTACATCAACAATTTTCTTGTCCTGTGTAGCATCACCGAGACCCTGGTTGATAACAATCTTCTTCAATACAGGAATCTCCATAGCAGAAGAGTAGTTGAACTGCTTCTGCAAAGCTGGAGCGATTGTCTCTTTATATACTTTCTTTAACTGTGCTGTATCCATTACTTGATTTCCTCCCCTGACTTTTTAGCGATGCGAACAACATTTTTACCCTCATGCTTGATAGCTACTCGTGTAGCCTTGCCACTCTTAGGATCGATCAAGCTTAAATTAGAGATATGAATAGGAGCCTCTTGCTTTACGATGCCTCCCTGAGGATTCTTAGCAGAAGGCTTCATGCTCTTAGATACCATGTGTACACCTTCAACAATGGCACGATTCTCATCAACGAGAACCTTGAGCACCTTACCAGTCTTGCCCTTATCTGCACCGGCAATAACGATAACATTATCGTCTTTCTTTATATGTAACTTACTCATTACTTTAAATTTTTAATAATTAAAGAACCTCAGGTGCCAAAGAAACGACTTTCATGTTGACTGCACGGAGCTCACGAGCAACAGGACCGAAGATACGGCTACCACGAAGCTCACCAGCATTATTGAGCAATACACAAGCGTTATCATCGAAACGGATGTAAGAACCATCAGCACGACGAATTTCCTTCTTTGTGCGAACAATCAAAGCCTTTGATACTGCACCTTTCTTCAAATCACTTGATGGGATAACGTTCTTGACAGAAACGACAATCACGTCACCAACACTTGCGTAACGACGGCCTGTACCACCGAGAACTCGAATGCAAAGAGCCTCGCGAGCACCGCTGTTATCACATACTGTAAGTCTTGATTCTGCTTGTATCATAATTACTTAGCTTTTTCTACGATTTGTACTAATCTCCATCTTTTTGTCTTAGACAGAGGACGAGTTTCCATGATCATAACAGTATCACCTACGTTAGCCTCATTATTCTCGTCATGTGCATGGTACTTCTTTGTCTTCTGGACAAACTTACCATAAATAGGGTGCATTTCCTTGAACTTAGCTGCAATAACAATGGTTTTATCCATTTTGTTGCTAATAACAACACCCTGTCTTACTTTTCTTAAATTTCTTGTTTCCATCTGGACCATTATTATTTGTTAAGTTCTCTCTGACGAAGTTCAGTTTTCATACGTGCGATATCACGACGAGCAACCTTAATCTCTGATGGATTCTCAAGTGGAGTTACATTGTGGTTGATCTTCTTCTTGTTCAAAGCGTCAACTGCTGCCTCCAACTTCTCAACCAATTCCTTGGTTTCGATATTTTTAATTTCTGCGATCTTCATAATTAAGCGTTTTTATCGTAATCACGTCTAACAATAAACTTAGTCTTAACAGGAAGTTTCTGTGCTGCAAGACGAAGACCCTCTTTAGCAACATCAAAACTAACTCCCTCTACTTCGAAGAGAATGCGACCTGGTGTAACAGGAGCAACCCATCCTGCAGGATCACCCTTACCTTTACCCATACGGACATCAGCAGGCTTACGAGTGATAGGCTTATCAGGGAAGATACGGATCCACACCTGACCCTGACGATTCATGTAACGGTTCAATGCTACACGAGCTGCCTCTATCTGACGGCTATCGATCCACTTTGGCTCAAGAGTCTTGATACCGAAAGAACCGAATGCCAATTGTGTACCTCTGTGAGCGTTGCCTTTGTTGCCACGTCCATCTTGAGGTCTTCTATATTTTACTCTTTTTGGCTGTAACATGATAGCTTTCTAATTTAACGGTTATTGTTTTTCTTGCGATTACCACCACGGTTTGAGCGACCGTTACCACGGTTGTTGCCCTTGTTATCAGCAGTAAAGTTAGGAGTAAGATCAGCCTTACCATAAACCTCACCACGGCAAATCCAAACCTTGATACCAAGCAAACCTACCTTAGTAAGTGCTTCGCACTGGCAATAATCGATGTCTGCGCGGAATGTGTGAAGAGGAGTACGACCCTCTTTGTACATTTCCTTTCGTGCCATTTCAGCACCATTCAGACGACCAGTAATCTGAATCTTGATACCCTCAGCACCAGCACGCATAGTGTTGGCAACTGCCATCTTGATAGCGCGACGATAAGCAATCATGTGCTCAATCTGGCTAGCGATGTTCTTACCTACGATAGTAGCATCAAGCTCAGGCTTCTTAACCTCGAAGATGTTGATTTGAATATCTTTCTTATAAAGCTTCTTCAACTCTTCCTTCAACTTATCTACATCCTGACCACCTTTACCAATGACAATACCTGGACGGGCTGTACAAATAGTAATGGTAACAAGTTTCAATGTACGCTCGATAACGATACGAGAAACACTTGCCTTAGCAAGACGCTCGTTAAGATACTTACGGATTTTCTGATCCTCTACGAGGTTATCACCGAAGTTCTTACCACCGAACCAATTTGAATCCCAACCACGGATAATACCAAGTCGGTTACTTATCGGATTAACTTTCTGTCCCATTCTACTATTTATTTATCGTCATTAGTTTTTGCATCTACAAAAAGAGTAACATGGTTAGAACGCTTGCGAATTCTATAACCACGACCCTGTGGTGCAGGTCTCATACGTTTCATTGTAACGCCTCCATCAACAAAGACCTTACTGATATAAAGCTCACCATCCTCAGCTTTGCGATCATTCTTAGCTTCCCAGTTAGCGATAGCTGAACGGAGTAATTTCTCAACGTCAGCAGATGCCTGCTTCTTAGAGAAGCGAAGTACTCCGAGTGCACGGTTAACCTCCATACCACGAATCATGTCTACAACGTAGCGCATTTTACGTGGAGAAGAAGGAACGCCTACCAACTTAGCGAAGTACAAGTTTTTACGGGCCTCTTTCAATTTCTCAGCCGCAATATGTTTTCTTGCTCCCATTATTTACTTAATATTTTAAATGGTTTAACCCTTAGTTTACTTTCTGTTACCAGAGTGGCCACCGAAACGACGAGTTGGAGCAAACTCTCCAAGCTTGTGTCCTACCATATTCTCTGTAACATAAACAGGGATAAATTTGTTACCGTTATGAACTGCAACAGTATGTCCTACGAAATCAGGAGATATCATTGAAGCTCTAGCCCATGTCTTAACAACATTTTTCTTGCCACTTTCGTTCATTGCAAGAATTTTCTTCTCCAAAGAAACGTTGATATATGGACCTTTTTTAAGTGAACGACTCATAATTTACTCTTTATTTTTTGTTAGCTCTTTCAATAATATACTTGTTAGAAAGCTTCTTAGGTGCGCGAGTCTTAAGACCCTTAGCGTACAAGCCCTTACGTGAACGTGGGTGACCACCACTCTGGCGACCTTCACCACCACCCATTGGGTGATCAACAGGGTTCATAACAACACCACGGTTGTGAGGACGACGTCCCAACCAGCGTGAGCGACCAGCCTTACCAGACTGCTCAAGAGCGTGATCAGAATTACCTACACTACCGATAGTAGCTTTACAAGCACTCAAAATCTGGCGCAACTCGCCAGAAGGGAGCTTAATAACACAATAACTGCCCTCACGAGAAGTCAACTGAGCAAAATTACCAGCCGAACGAACCAACAAAGCACCCTGACCAGGACGCAACTCAATGTTGTGGATCACTGTACCAACAGGGATGTTTGCCAAAGGAAGACAGTTACCGATTTCAGGAGCAGCCTCTGCACCTGACATCAAAGTAGCGCCTACCTGAAGTCCGTTAGGAGCAATAATGTAACGTTTTTCACCATCAGCATAGTAAAGCAATGCGATACGAGCAGAACGATTAGGATCGTACTCGATTGTTTTAACAACTGCTGGAACACCATCTTTCTCACGTTTGAAGTCGATTAAACGATACTTCTGCTTATGACCACCACCAATGTAGCGAACGGTCATTTTACCGGTGTTGTTTCGACCACCGGTAGAACGCTTACCGTAAACGAGAGACTTCTCTGGCACGGATGCAGTAATATCCTCGAACGTGCCAATAACTTTGTGTCTTTGACCCGGAGTAACCGGTTTTAATTTACGTACTGCCATTTTTTATTTTAAATATTGCTATAAAAATCAATTGTTTCGCCCTCTTTCAGAGTAACGATTGCCTTCTTGAACGCATTCTTCTGGCCCTTAACAAGACCTGCCTTAGTATAACGAGCAGAGCGCTTGCCTGAGTAACGCAGAGTGTTTACGTCAACTACTGTAACATTATACAGACTTTCAACTTCCTTCTTAATCTCGAGCTTATTAGCCTCAGGACGAACAACGAAGCCATAGCGGTTAGGCTGCTTGTCTGTAATCTTGGTCATCTTCTCAGTAACCAATGGTTTGATAATAAATGCCATATTCTAATATCTCCTTTTTACTTTGTTAAGATTTGGTCGATTGTCTCAAGCGACTTTTCAGTAATCACTACAACATCAGCATTCAAAATTTTGTACGAATTGACGTTAGATGCGAGAATAACCTCAGAGCGCTGTAAGTTACGAGCAGACAAATATACGTTTTTATTTGATTCTGGCAAAACGAAGAGTACCTTTTTGCCCTCGATTTTAAGATTCTTAAGAACACTTAAGAATTCTTTAGTCTTTGGAGCCTCAAAAGTGAAATCTTCCAACATCACGATAGAGTTCTCCTGAGCCTTGTAAGACAGAGCAGACTTACGAGCAAGAATCTTTACTTTCTTATTCAATTTGAAGCGATAATCACGTGGCTTAGGACCAAAAACGCGAGCACCACCTACGAGTACAGGTGAGTTAATATCACCACGGCGAGCACCACCGCCGCCCTTCTGACGACCAAGCTTACGAGTAGAACCGCTCATCTCGCTTCTCTCCTTAGACTTAGCTGTACCCTGACGCTGGTTAGCGAGATACTGCTTTACGTCGAGATAGAGAACGTGATCGTTAGGCTCAATACCGAAGATTGCATCATTAAGAGCTACCTTACGGCCGGTCTCCTGACCTTTGATATCTAATACGCTAACTTCCATTATTTCTCAATTAAAACAGTTGAACCTTTGCATCCAGCGAAAGAACCCTTCACGATAAGAAGATTCTGCTCTGGAATAACCTTTAACACCTGAAGGTTCTGAGTAGTAACTCTGTCACCTCCCATTTGGCCGCCCATGCGCATACCCTTGAACACCTTAGCTGGGTAAGAACATGCACCAATAGATCCCGGCTTACGAGCGCGGTCATCCTGACCGTGAGTAGACTGACCTACACCACCGAATCCGTGACGCTTAACAACACCCTGGAAGCCTTTACCCTTTGATGTACCAATGACATCAACGAACTTGCAGTCGTTGAAGATTTCAACTGTAATGGTGTCACCGAGGTTGTACTCCTCATCAAACTTGAACTCGGCCAAGTGCTTCTTAGGTGTTGTGCCTGCCTTCTTGAAGATTCCCATCATAGGCTGAGAAGTTCTCTTCTCTTTAGCCTCACCGAAACCTAACTGATAAGCCTTGTAACCATCCTTCTCTACAGTTTTAACCTGGGTTACAACACAAGGACCTACTTCGATAACAGTGCACGGAATATTCTTACCGTCGGCACTGAAAACGGATGTCATTCCGATTTTTTTTCCAATTAATCCTGGCATTTCAATTTAAATTTAAATAATTAGACTTTGATTTCTACTTCTACACCACTTGGCAATTCAAGCTTCATCAAGGCATCAACTGTCTTAGCTGTTGAGCTGTAGATGTCGATGAGACGCTTGAAATCTGAGAGTTGGAACTGCTCGCGAGACTTCTTATTAACGAAGGTACTGCGGTTTACAGTAAAAATACGCTTGTGTGTTGGCAATGGAATAGGACCACTAACGATAGCGCCTGTTGCCTTAACAGCCTTCACAATCTTCTCAGCTGACTTGTCAACCAACTGGTGGTCGTAAGACTTCAGCTTAATTCTGATTTTCTGACTCATTTTTAAAATTAAGTTATTATTTATATGAATTATTTAGTCTAATGGAAGAAGAGGTACGCTGCTTAAGAGTCATTCGCTAAGCAGCGCCTCATCTTACCGCTATTTCTTATTAAAGGAGTTCTGCGTGACCCTTAACCTCCTCCAACACAGCCTTAGCAATTGTTGAAGAAAGAGGTGCATGATGATCGTACTCCATAGAACTTGTTGCACGACCAGAAGTGATAGTACGCAAAGCTGTTACATAACCGAACATTTCAGCCAATGGAACCATTGCCTTTACGATGCGAGCACCGCTACGACCTTCTTCCATACCCTGAACGAGACCACGGCGCTTGTTCAAGTCACCGATTACGTCACCCATGTTCTCTTCTGGAGTAACAACCTCTACCTTCATGATAGGCTCCATCAAAACAGGACCTGCCTTAGGGCAAAGTACCTTGAATGCCTGATGTGCTACCAACTCGAATGACAACTGATCAGAGTCAACTGGGTGGAAGCTACCATCGGTCAAAGTTACCTTCAAACCTGTCATTGGGAAGCCACCGAGTACACCATTTGACAAGCAATCAGCGAAGCCCTTCTGTACAGATGGGATGAATTCCTTAGGAACGTTACCACCCTTAACTTCGTTGATGAACTGCAAGTCGCCTTCCTTGTAATCCTCATCCTTAGGACCGATGGTTACATCGATACAAGCGAACTTACCACGACCACCAGACTGCTTCTTGTAAGTCTCACGGCTCTGAGCTGTCTTAGTAATAGCCTCCTTGTAGTTAACCTGAGGCTTACCCTGGTTACACTCAACCTTGAACTCACGCTTCAAACGGTCGATGATGATATCCAAGTGGAGCTCACCCATACCAGAGATGATAGTCTGACCGCTCTGCTCGTCTGTACGAACTGTGAAGGTTGGGTCCTCTTCAGCCAACTTAGCGAGACCATTATCCATCTTAGCGATGTCAGCCTGGCTCTTTGGCTCAACTGCGATAGAAATCACAGTATCAGGGAATGTCATAGACTCCAATACGATTGGGTGATCCTCATCACAGAGTGTATCACCAGTACGGATATCCTTGAAACCTACACCTGCACCGATATCACCAGCATCGATAGACTCCATTGGAATCTCCTGCTTTGAGTTCATCTGGAACAGACGGCTGATACGCTCGCGCTTGCCAGAACGTGGGTTGTAAACATAAGAACCTGCAACAACCTTACCAGAGTAAACACGGAAGAACACCAAGCGACCCATGAATGGGTCTGTAGCGATCTTAAATGCGAGAGCAGATGTTGGCTCATCCTCAGATGGCTTACGATCCTCTTCCTCTTCAGTATCAGGGTTGGTACCGATGATATTTGGAGTATCCATTGGTGAAGGCAAGAATGCACATACATAGTCGAGCAATGGCTGAACACCCTTGTTCTTGTATGAAGAACCGAGCAACATTGGGCAGCACTCCATAGCGCAGCAACCCTTGCGGATAGCAGCAAGGAGCTTCTCCTCTGGAATATCCTTACCATCGAGGTAAAGCTCCATAACCTCGTCATCGAAGTTAGCAGCACCCTCAAGGAGCTTATCACGCCACTCAGCAGCCTCATCAGCCAAGTCAGCAGGAATATCCTCTACGTCATACTCAGCACCCATAGTCTCATCGTGCCAAAGGATTGCCTTCATCTTAATCAGGTCAACTACACCCTTGAAGTTCTCCTCAGCACCAATAGGAATCTGAATAGCAATTGGGTTAGCGCCCAAGATATCCTTCATCTGCTGAACTGTCTCGAAGAAGTTAGCACCAGAACGGTCCATCTTGTTTACATAACCAATACGAGGTACATTGTACTTATCAGCCTGGCGCCATACAGTCTCTGACTGAGGCTGAACACCGTCAGCAGCAGAATATGTAGCAACAGCACCATCGAGTACACGGAGTGAACGCTCAACCTCAGCAGTGAAGTCAACGTGTCCCGGAGTATCGATCAAGTTAATCTTATAAGACTTACCAAGATAATTCCAGTTACAAGTAGTAGCTGCAGAAGTAATAGTGATACCACGCTCCTGCTCCTGGGCCATCCAGTCCATAGTTGCAGCACCATCGTGTACCTCACCGATCTTATGAGTCTTACCTGTATAGAACAAGATACGCTCAGATGTTGTTGTTTTACCGGCATCGATGTGCGCCATGATACCGATGTTACGTGTCAAATGTAAATCGCGATTTGCCATTTTCTTATATACCTATTAATTAAATTAGAATCTGAAGTGAGCAAATGCACGGTTAGCCTCAGCCATACGATGCATATCCTCCTTACGCTTAAATGCACCACCCTGGTTGTTGTAAGCATCCATAATCTCAGCAGCCAACTTATCTGCCATAGTCTTACCACCACGCTTACGAGCGAATGCAATAAGATTCTTCATAGAGATACTTTCCTTACGATCAGGACGAATTTCAGTAGGAACCTGGAATGTAGCACCACCGATACGACGGCTCTTAACCTCTACCTGAGGAGTGATGTTATCGAGTGCCTGCTTCCAAATCTCAAGTGCAGACTTTTCCTCGTTAGCCATCTTAGCCTTAACGGTATCCAATGCATTATAGAAAATTTCATATGATGTATTCTTCTTACCATCATACATCAAGTGATTAACGAACTTTGAGACCTTCTGGTCGTTGAAGACTGGATCTGGGAGGATCACACGCTTCTTTGGTTTTGCTTTTCTCATTTTTAATTGAAAAATTTTAAATTCTGCGGAGGCTGTTTACTGTTCTTCAACGTTCGCACCCGAACATTTACTCAACCTATTTACTTCTCCAGCAAAACGTTTTGAATAAAAATAATGTTTTTACCTAAACTCCCAACCTTCTCCGATCGTGAGTTTTCGGTTTTGTCTAAATTTTAAGAATTACTTCTTAGCCTTTGGACGTTTAGCACCGTACTTAGAACGACGCTGTGTACGATTTGCAACACCTGCAGTATCAAGAGTACCACGAACGATGTGATAACGTACACCTGGAAGATCTTTAACACGACCACCACGAACCAACACGATTGAGTGCTCCTGCAAATTGTGACCCTCTCCTGGGATGTAAGAGTTAACCTCTTTAGAGTTTGTCAAACGAACACGAGCAACCTTACGCATTGCTGAATTAGGCTTCTTAGGAGTTGTGGTGTAAACACGAACGCAAACACCACGACGCTGAGGACATGAATCCAAAGCTGGTGACTTGCTCTTGTCAACCAAAACCTGTCTGCCTTTTCTTACCAATTGTGAAATAGTAGGCATAATTAAACTTTTTAATTTATATATTATTTTTTTGTTATTATCTACCAATTTTTCGAAGAAGCCACTTCGTCGGTGCCTTTTTCGGGGTGCAAAGTTACGATTTTTCCTTTAAACCACCTAATTTATCTAAAAGCAAATTTCATGCAACTTTAAATTTTAACTAAAAATAACTTTTCTATATTGAAATTAAAAGCAAATGGGTAAAAATGACCCCTTTTGCAGCAATTGTTACAATGTTGTTAGAGCTTTTCTATAGTATGTCTGTTAGGTTATAACGACTCTGTTAATATCAGTTTTTTATTGGCTAATTTAGTATAAGAAAGTATGCTATACGAAGGGTTAAGCTTCACCCTTTGGAATCTTGAATGGAGCAATTGGCTCTTCAGGTGCCTGTGGCAACTTGATTGTACCAAATGCCTGTTCGAAATTATAGATATTACTCTGCAGAGCCTGCAACAAACGCTTAGCATGTTCTGGAGCCATAATCACGCGACTCTTAATCTGTGGCTGTGGCATTCCTGGCATTACGCATGCAAAGTCTAAGATGAAATCTGAAGTGGAGTGAGTGATGAGCGCCAAATTAGAATATGTGCCCTCTGCTACTTCAGGATTAATACCCATTTGAAACTGGTTCTGATTGTCTTTTTTATTATCTTCCATATTTCTTTAAGTTTATAAGGTAAAACATTTAATTAACGGATGCAAACTTACACAAAAAATCTGATATGAGCAAACTTTTTAGCTATTTTTTAAAGAAAGACAGAAATAAAAAGCGAAACAAATGAGAATAGAAACTACAAATTTCAGAGAATCAAAAATTAAACATCAAAGGGCAAAAGCAAATTCGTCTTAGAATAAAAGCCAAAGATCATATAAACAAAATGGGTATATCATTGCTGACATACCCATTTTTATTATGTATATATACATTATTATATTTGTATATAGAAATCTATTTACTGTTATCTCCTATTTATTATAGAAGTCAAGCAGCATTACTCACCAATAGAAGGGTCTGTATAGTCGAGTACATTCTTTCTGTTGGCCTGCATACGCTCATATTCTTCCTTAGAGCCTACGATAAGTTTATCCCACTGACGAAGACCAGTACCTGCAGGAATCAAGTGTCCGCAGATTACATTCTCCTTCATACCCTCGAGATAATCTACCTTACCACGGATGGCTGCCTCATTCAAGACCTTAGTAGTTTCCTGGAATGATGCAGCACTCATGAAGCTCTTAGTACCAAGAGCTGCACGGGTGATACCCTGAAGAATCTGAGTAGATGTAGCAGACACAGCATCACGTACCTGAACGAGTTTCTTGTCACGACGCTTCAATGCAGAGTTCTCATCACGCAACTTACGGGCTGTAATGATCTGACCAGGCTTGAGATTCTCGCTATCACCGGCATCGGTAACAACCTTCTTACCCCAGATACGATCATTCTCTTCTGCAAAGTCGAGTTTATCTACCAACTCCTGCTCAAGGAATGTAGTATCACCTGGATCGTCGATTCGAACCTTACGCATCATCTGGCGCACAACAACCTCGAAGTGCTTATCGTTGATAGCCACACCCTGAAGACGATATACGTCCTGAATCTGGTTTACGATATACTCCTGAACGGCAGTAGGACCCATAATAGCAAGGATATCGCCTGGAGTTACACTACCATCAGACAATGGAGTACCTGCACGTACGGCATCGTGCTCCTGTACCAGAATCTGCTTTGAAAGAGATACGAGATACTTCTTCTGGTCACCAGTCTTAGAAGTAACGATAATCTCACGGTTACCACGTTTTACCTTACCCATTGTTACCTCACCGTCGATTTCAGAAACGACAGCAGGGTTAGATGGATTACGTGCCTCAAGCAACTCGGTTACACGTGGAAGACCACCGGTGATATCACCAGCACCACCTACGGCACGTGGAATCTTAACCATTACCTCACCAGTCTTGATAGTTTGACCATCCTCAACAGCCAAGTGACCACCTACAGGGAAGTTATAAGTACCGAGAACCTCACCATTAGCACCGATTACATCACAAGATGGAACCATTGCCTTATTCTTAGAGTCGGTGATGATCTTCTCCTCAAGACCAGTAGTTTCATCGACCTCAGCACGATAAGTAGCATCTTTCTGTACATCATTGAATTTCAATGTACCAGCATACTGGCTCACGATTACGGCGTTGAATGGGTCCCACTTAGCAATGACAGTACCCTTATCTACGATTTCACCTTCTTTATGATAGAGAGAAGAACCATAAGGTACATTCAATGAAGAAAGAATGATATTTGTATTAGGATCTACGAAACGGATTTCAGCAAGGTGGCTTACAACCTTCTCGCAATTAATATCGTTACCTTCCTCATCTTCCTCTACGAATGGAACAGTGCTCAACTCGTCGAATTCGATACGTGCCTTGTTCTTTGCCTCGATCTTAGCATTAGCTGCAGCGTTGGAAGCAATACCACCGGCGTGGAATGTACGGAGAGTCAACTGAGTACCAGGCTCACCAATAGCCTGTGCAGCGATGACACCCACAGCCTCACCCAACTGTACCATGCGGGCAGTAGCCAAGTTGCGGCCATAGCACTTCATGCAGACACCCTTCTTGCTTTCGCAAGTGAGTACAGAGCGGATTTCCACACTTTCGATAGGAGAATCCTCGATTGCCTTAGCCTTAGCTTCAGTAATCTGATCACCAGCAGCAACAATCAATTCGCCAGTTGTAGGATGGATTACATCGTGTACAGAAACACGGCCCAAGATACGCTCATAGAGAGAAGAGATAACCTCATCACCATTCTTCAAAGCTGTGCAAACCAAGCCGCGCAATGTACCACAATCCTCTTCAGTAATGATCACGTCATGAGAAACGTCTACAAGACGACGGGTGAGGTAACCTGCATCGGCAGTCTTCATAGCGGTATCGGCAAGACCCTTACGCGCACCGTGGGAAGCGATAAAGTACTCCAACACAGACATACCCTCCTTAAAGTTGGAAAGGATAGGGTTTTCAATGATCTGCGCACCTTCAGCACCAGCCTTCTGAGGCTTAGCCATCAAACCACGCATACCAGACAACTGCTTAATCTGATCCTTAGAACCACGGGCTCCAGAATCAAGCATCATATACACTGCATTGAATCCCTGGTCAGCCTCGGTCATTTCCTTCATAAGGATATTACCCAAGTCGGTGTTAACGTGAGTCCAAGTATCAATTACCTGGTTGTAACGCTCCTTGTTGGTAATGAAACCCATATTATAGTTGTTGGTGATTTCCTCAATCTCCTTCTGACCTCTTGATACGATTTCCTCCTTCTCTGGTGGGATAATGATATCACCAAGGTTAAATGAAAGACCTGCAACATAAGCCATGCGGTAACCCAGGTTCTTGATACCATCAAGGAATTCACAAGCCTGTGCCATACCCACACTCTTGATTACGTCAGAAATCAGGCCACGCAATGTCTTCTTTGAGATGACATCATTGAAGAAGCCTACCTCTTCTGGAATAATCTGGTTGACGATCACACGACCTACAGATGTTTCCACCATACGCTTCTGTGGCTTGCCATCTACAACATCGTTAACGATTACCTTAACCAGAGAGTGAAGATCGCAACGACCTTCATTACGAGCAATCAGAGCCTCCTCCGGACCGTAGAATGTCAAACCTTCACCCTTAGCACCTGGGCGGATCTTAGTAATATAGTAAAGACCGAGCACCATATCCTGAGAAGGAACGGTGATAGGCGCACCATTGGCAGGGTTCAAGATGTTGTGGCTCTGGAGCATCAGAATCTGTGCCTCCAATACTGCCTCATTGCTCAATGGAAGGTGAACAGCCATCTGGTCACCATCGAAGTCGGCGTTGAACGCAGTACAAGCCAATGGGTGTAACTGGATAGCCTTACCCTCAATCATCTTAGGCTGGAAAGCCTGGATACCAAGACGGTGAAGTGTCGGAGCACGGTTCAGCATAACCGGATGACCCTTCATCACGTTCTCCAGGATATCCCAGATAACAGGTTCGCGACGGTCAACAATCTTCTTGGCACTCTTAACAGTCTTTACAATACCACGCTCTATCAACTTACGGATGATGAATGGTTTGTAAAGCTCAGCAGCCATCAACTTAGGAAGACCGCACTCACCCATCTTCAACTCAGGACCTACGACGATTACGGAACGTGCAGAGTAGTCAACACGCTTACCGAGGAGGTTCTGACGGAAACGACCCTGCTTACCCTTCAAAGAGTCAGAGAGTGACTTCAATGGACGGTTGCTCTCGCTCTTTACAGCAGAGCTCTTGCGTGAGTTGTCAAACAAGCTGTCCACTGCCTCCTGCAACATACGCTTCTCATTACGGAGAATTACCTCAGGAGCCTTGATTTCTACGAGTCGCTTCAAACGGTTATTACGGATGATAACACGACGGTAGAGGTCGTTCAAGTCAGAAGTAGCGAAACGACCACCATCAAGCGGAACCAAAGGGCGGAGCTCAGGAGGAGTCACAGGAATTACCTTCATGATCATCCACTCTGGCTTGTTGATGCCCTTGCTTGCACGGAAGCCCTCTACTACCTGAAGACGCTTCAAAGCCTCGGTCTTGCGCTGCTGGCTTGAATCATTGTTGGCATGATCGCGAAGCTCGTAAGACAAGCTGTCGAGGTCGATGTTCTGAAGCAGTTCATAGATTGCTTCAGCACCCATCTTGGCAACAAACTTGTTAGGATCATCATCTGCAAGATATTCATTTTCAGGATCCAGATGATTGTCAAGAATATCAATATACTCTTCCTCTGTGAGGAGGTCGAGCTTATGAGAACCGTTGATTTCGAGACCGTCAGCATCAGTTTTTCCTTCCAGCACACCTGGACGGATCACTACATACTTCTCATAGTAGATGACAGCATCCAGTTTCTTGGTAGGCATACCCAGGAGGTAACCTATCTTATTAGGAAGGGAACGGAAATACCAGATGTGAGCAACAGGTACGACGAGTTCGATGTGACCAGCACGCTCACGGCGCACCTTCTTCTCAGTCACCTCAACACCGCATCGGTCGCAGACGATTCCCTTGTAGCGGATACGCTTGTACTTGCCGCAGGCGCACTCATAGTCCTTGGTAGGACCAAAGATGCGCTCGCAGAACAAGCCGTCACGTTCCGGCTTATATGTACGATAATTAATGGTTTCAGGCTTAGTCACCTCACCATACGAATTTTCCAAGATCTCCTCTGGAGAAGCAAGACCGATGGTAATCTTCGTAAAATTATTCTTTACCTTTGTATCTTTTTTGAAAGCCATGTTTCTATATCTAAATTAGGGGTTCTCAAAATTAATCAAGTTTGATGCTCAATCCAAGACCACGAAGCTCATGGAGCAATACGTTGAGAGACTCTGGAATGCCAGGTGTTGGCATTGGGTCGCCCTTCACGATTGCCTCGTATGCCTTGCTACGTCCTACAACGTCATCCGACTTGATAGTCAGAATCTCCTGCAATACGTGGCTTGCACCGAATGCCTCGATGGCCCAAACCTCCATCTCTCCGAAACGCTGACCACCAAACTGTGCTTTACCACCAAGTGGCTGCTGAGTAATCAGAGAGTAAGGACCGATAGAACGAGCGTGCATCTTGTCTTCTACCATGTGACCCAACTTCAAGAAGTAAGTCATACCTACGGTAGCTGGCTGGTCGAACTTCTCACCTGTCTCACCATCATAGAGGTAAGTAGAGCAGAAACGAGGCAGGCCTGCCTTGTCTGTCCATACAGAGAGATCCTCAAGATGAGCACCGTCGAAGATAGGAGTAGCAAACTTCACGCCCAGCTTTTTACCAGCTGCACCCAGGATACACTCAAAGATCTGACCCAGGTTCATACGAGAAGGCACACCCAATGGGTTCAATACCATATCTACAGGACGACCATCCTCCATGAATGGCATATCCTCAAGACGTACCACCTTAGAAACGATACCCTTATTACCGTGGCGACCGGCAAGCTTATCACCTACCTGAATCTTACGCTTCTTGGCGATATAAACCTTAGCCATCTGAAGAATACCTGATGGAAGTTCATCACCGATAGTAATAGCAAACTTACGACGCTTCAACTCAGCATCCAACTGCTTGTACTTGCGGATGAAATTCATGATCAGCTTCTGGATCAAGCTGTTGGCATGCTCATCGTCTGTCCAGTTGTTAGACTGTACACCATCATATTCGAGGTTCTTCAGAGCAGTTGTAGTAAACTTAGAACCCTTAGTGATAATCTCAGCACCAGAATAGTCTTTCACACCCTGAGAAACCTTGCCCTCAGTCAATGTGAGCAACTTATCTACGAGGATATCCTTCAAGTCCTCACCCTTTGCCTCATATTCCTCGTCGATTTTAGCGAGAATTATCTTATCCTGCTTCTTAGATTCGCGAGTCTTGATAGCACGAGAGAACATCTTCTTGTCGATGACGATACCGCTCAGAGAAGGGTTAGCCTTCAATGAAGAATCCTTCACATCACCAGCCTTGTCACCAAAGATAGCACGGAGCAATTTCTCTTCAGGAGAAGGATCACTCTCGCCCTTAGGTGAAATCTTACCGATCATGATGTCACCTGGCACGATACGAGCACCAACACGTACTACACCATTATCATCCAGATCCTTAGTAGCTTCCTCACTTACGTTTGGAATATCGCTAGTAAATTCCTCAACACCGCGCTTAGTCTCACGCACGTCGAGAGAATACTCATCTACGTGAACAGATGTCAATACATCATCACGTACCATACGCTCTGAGATAACGACAGCATCCTCATAGTTGTAACCCTTCCAAGGGATGTAAGCCACGAGCAGGTTGCGACCCAAAGCCAACTCACCATTCTCAGTAGCATAACCCTCTGTCAGGATATCACCCTTCTTCACGCGCTGACCCTTGTTACAGATAGGACGCAAGTCGATGGTCATATTCTGGTTGGTACGGCGGAACTTAGGAATACGATACTCCTTGAGTGCAGGCTCGAAACTTACAAACTCCTCATCCTCAGTACGATCGTAGAGAATGCGGATAGTAGTAGCATCTACGTATTCGATAACACCCTCGCCCTCAGCAGTAATCATCGTACGTGAATCCTCACATACCTGCTTCTCAAGACCTGTACCTACGATAGGTGCATCATTGTGAAGCAATGGAACTGCCTGGCGCATCATGTTACATCCCATCAAAGCACGGTGACCATCATCATGCTCCAAGAAAGGAATCAAACCTGCAGATACAGAAGCAATCTGCTGTGGAGATACGTCCACGTAATCTACATTATCTGGAGTTACAACAGGATAATCGGCATCCTGACGGCATTTTACTACGTCGCGAATGAAAGCACCATCCTCTGTCAGAGGTGCATTACCCTGTCCGATAATCTTTTCTTCTTCGTCCTCAGCAGTCAGGTAAACCACATCCTCGTTTGCCATATCCACCTTGCCGTCTCTAACCTTACGGTAAGGAGTTACGATGAAACCGAGGTCATTGATCTTGGCATACATACAAAGTGAAGAAATCAAACCGATGTTTGGACCTTCAGGACTTTCAATAGGACAAAGACGACCATAGTGAGTATAGTGTACGTCACGAACCTCGAAACCGGCACGCTCACGAGACAAACCTCCAGGACCTAAGGCTGAAAGACGACGCTTGTGAGTAACCTCTGCCAACGGGTTGGTCTGGTCCATGAACTGTGACAATGGGTTGGTACCAAAGAATGAGTTGATCACGCTTGAGATAGTCTTGGCATTGATCAAGTCGGTTGGAGTGAACACCTCGTTGTCACGTACATTCATACGCTCACGGATAGTGCGGCTCATACGAGCCAAACCTATAGAGAACTGATTAGCCAACTGCTCACCAACTGTACGTACACGGCGGTTAGACAAGTGGTCGATGTCATCGACAGTAGCACTTGAATTGATCAGCTGGATCAGATATTTGATAATTTCAATGATATCATCTTTAGTCAAGACACGAACATCCATATCGGTATCGAGTCCCAACTTCTTGTTGATACGGTAACGACCTACCTCACCCAAGTCATAACGCTTGTCAGAGAAGAAGAGGTTCTGGAATACTTCGCGTGCACTTGCATCATCGGCAGGATCTGCATTACGCAACTGGCGGTAGATGTAGTTCACGGCCTCTTTCTCAGAGTTACTTGGGTCCTTTGCCAAAGTATTGAAGATGATAGTGAACTTATTTGCAGCTTCCTCATCCTTGTGGAGAAGCACAGTAGAAGCACCACTTTCGAGGATTTCCTCTACATTTTCCTCAGTAAGTTCAGTCTCACGCTCCATGATTACCTCGTTACGCTCGATAGATACAACTTCACCAGTATCCTCATCCACGAAGTCCTCATTCCAGCTTTTCAATACACGAGCAGCAAGTCTCTTGCCAATAGCAGCCTTCATGTTCTTCTTATTTACCTTCACTTCCTCAGCGAGGTCGAAGATCTGAAGGATGTCCTTATCCTGCTCATAACCGATGGCACGGAGCAAAGTAGTGACAGGCAACTTCTTCTTACGGTCGATATAGGCATACATGACGTTGTTGATGTCAGTAGCAAACTCAATCCAGCTACCCTTGAATGGGATAATACGTGCAGAATAGAGCATCGTACCATTAGCGTGAACACCCTGACCGAAGAAAACGCCAGGAGAGCGGTGCAACTGAGAAACGACAACTCGCTCAGCACCATTGATCACGAAAGTACCATTATCAGTCATATAAGGTATAGTACCCAAGAATACATCCTGGATAAAAGTACCGAAATCCTCATGGTCAGGATCCGTACAATACAGCTTCATCTTAGCCTTCAAAGGTACGCTATATGTAAGCCCTCTCTCCAAACACTCATCGATAGAATAGCGAGGCGGGTCAATATAGTAATCCAAGAACTCAAGAACGAAATTATTACGAGTATCGGTGATAGGGAAGTTCTCAGAGAACACCTTATACAAACCGTCATTCTTGCGTTCCTCAGGCGGAGTATCCAACTGTAAGAAGTCTTTAAAAGACTTTAACTGCACATCGAGGAAATCCGGATATGGGTACGGATTATGAACGCTGGCAAAATTTACTCTGTTATCAACAATTTTTGTAGCCATTAGAAGTATTAAATGGTTTTATTAACATTATAAGAAAAGACACAAAAAGGTTAGGACTCGCCTACTGGGAGAATCCTAACCAATATGTAAGAGATGTATTACTCTAAATTACTTGAGCTCTACCTTAGCACCAGCCTCTTCGATAGCCTTCTTAAGGTTCTCAGCCTCGTCCTTAGATACACCCTCCTTGATAGTAGAAGGAGCACCGTCTACGAGATCCTTAGCCTCTTTCAAACCGAGACCACAAGCCTCCTTAACAGCCTTAACAACCTGGAGCTTAGCGCCACCAACCTCAGCGAGGACTACGTCGAAAGAAGACTTCTCCTCAGCTGCAGCTGCACCACCAGCAGCAGGACCAGCAGCTACAGCTACAGCTGCAGCAGCAGGCTCAATACCATACTCGTCCTTGAGGACTGTTGCCAACTCATTAACTTCCTTAACAGTAAGATTTACTAACTCTTCTGCAATAGCTTTAATATCTGCCATTTTTATTCTAAATTTTAATTTTATTTATACTATGAAATGATATAACATTGTGATTGATTACTCAGGACGCTCGCCCAATGTCTTAAGCACACCATGAATAGTGTTGCTTCCTGATTGAAGAGCAGAAATAACGTTCTTTGCTGGAGACTGGAGCAAAGCAACAATCTCTGCAATAACCTCGCTCTTGCTCTTGATTGCTGAAAGTTCAGCGAGTTTGTCAGCGCCTACATAGACGCCTTCCTCAGCATAAGCAGCCTTGAGAGCTGGAATGCCATCCTTCTCGTATTCCTTCAACAACTTAGCTGGTACGTTAGCCACGTTAGTGAACATAACTGCTGTAGTACCCTTCAAGCTTCCATAAAGTTCAGAGAAATCGATGTCTGAAGCCTCGAATGCCTTGTGAAGCAAGGTGTTCTTAACAACAACCATCTTGATTTCATTCTGGAAGCACTTGCGACGAAGTGCACTTGTCTTCTCAGCGTTCAATCCTGTAAGATCTACAAGATAGAAGTGAGGAAACTCCTGAAGCTTCTGTCCAAGTTCGGTGATAATAGTATCTTTAACTTCTTTCTTCATTTTACAAAACTTTTAGAGTTATTCAACTGATTTAGGATCAATCTTGATACCCTTACTCATAGTGCTAGAAATAAAGATACTCTTGATATATGTACCTTTAGCAGCAGCAGGCTTCAACTTGATAACTGTATTGATGAACTCCTTAGCATTTCCGTAGATCTGCTCAGATGTCATGCTAACCTTACCGATTGAAGTGTGGATAATACCAGCCTTATCAACCTTAAAGTCAATCTTACCTTGTTTAACTTCCTTAACTGCCTTAGCAACATCCATAGTTACAGTGCCACTCTTAGGGTTAGGCATCAAACCGCGAGGACCGAGAACACGACCCAAAGGACCGATCTTACCCATGCAAGAAGGCATAGTGATGATAACATCAATATCTGTCCAACCACCCTTAATCTTCTCAACATATTCGTCGAGACCTACGTAGTCAGCACCTGCTTCCTTAGCAGCAGCTTCCTGATCAGGAGTACAGAGAGCGAGCACACGTGTTACCTTACCAGTACCATTTGGCAGTGAAACAACACCGCGAACCATCTGGTTAGCCTTACGTGGATCAACACCTAAGCGTACATCGATATCGAGAGATGCATCAAACTTGGTTGTGGTAATTTCCTTAACCAACTCTGCAGCCTCTTTCAAAGTGTATGCCTTCCCTGCTTCAACCTTATCAGCTACTGATTTTTGATTTTTTGTCAGTTTACTCATTTTTCTAATTGAAGTTTTAAATTATTTACCAGGGAAGTCCCCTTTTACAGTAATACCCATACTTCTAGCAGTACCAGCGATGAGCTTCATAGCTGATTCAACAGTAAAGCAATTCAAGTCCTTCATCTTATCCTCAGCGATAGTCTTTACCTGATCCCAAGTAATAGTAGCTACCTTCTGACGGTTTGGTTGAGCAGAACCTGATTTAACTTTAGCAGCTTCTTTCAACTGTACTGCAGCAGGAGGAGTTTTGATTACGAAATCGAATGACTTGTCAGTGTAGTATGTGATAACGACTGGCAACACTTTACCTGCTTTATCCTGGGTGCGGGCGTTGAACTCCTTGCAGAATCCCATAATATTAATACCTTTAGAACCCAGTGCAGGTCCAACTGGAGGTGAAGGATTTGCAGCGCCACCTTTAATCTGTAATTTGATTAATCCAGCAACTTCTTTAGCCATTTCTTTGTTAATATTTAAAATTGAAACTTATAAAGGAGAATGTGTCCGTAACGGCACATTATTCCTTTTCTACTTGCGTATAATTTAACTCTAACGGAGTTTTACGTCCGAAGATCTTAACCATCACCTTCAGCTTATGCTTCTCGGCGTTTACCTCTTCGATAACACCACTGAAACCGCTGAATGGACCATCTGTTACCTTCACAGTCTCATCAACTGCGTATGGCACATCGAGATTTTCTTCAAACTCTGTCTCCTCTGCTGTACCCAACATACGATTGATATCAGACTGAGGAACAGGTGTTGGCTCATCCAAACCTCCAAGGAAACCTAAAACATTAGGCATGAAACGCAACGTGTGCGCAACATCACCTTTCAGTTTAGCTTCAACAAAAACGTAACCTGGAAGAGAAACCTTCTCTTTAACTACACGTTTACCATTGCGCACAGTTGCATGTTTTTCCACAGGAATCAGAATCTGTGAAACATGTGCTGCGAGCAAATCGTTGTGCTTCATTTCAGCCTCGATGTATTCTTTCACCTTAGCTTCCTTGCCGCTTACGGCTTTCAGCACATACCATTTATTACCTGTTGCTGCCATTTCCTATAAAAATTAACCTGGATAAACAACGCCCATGAGAGCCCTAAAAATAGAGTCCATTGCGAACACCACTAATGCAATGACAAGGGAAGCAGATAATACAACCATTGCACTGTGAGTAAGTTCGGCACGAGTTGGCCAAGTAGTCTTATGCGCAAGTTCATCGTAACATGCCTTGCAATAATTTACTATCTTATTCATATTATCTTCTTATTAGCACGGGTTGAAGGGCTCGAACCCTCGACACCTGGTTTTGGAGACCAGTGCTCTACCAACTGAGCTAAACCCGTAAGTAGCTCCCACTTCCGCAGAAGCGGGAGCCTTTATCTAGTAAATAGAGTATTCTAATTACTTAATGTCGTCAAGAATTGCAGTGATCTGACCAGAACCTACTGTACGACCACCCTCACGGATAGCGAAACGAAGACCCTCGTTCAAAGCAACCTTGTAGATCAATTCAACCTCGATCTCAACGTTATCACCTGGCATTACCATCTCAACTCCCTCTGGAAGCTTGATTTCACCAGTACAGTCCATTGTACGGAGGTAGAACTGTGGACGATATTTGTTACCGAATGGAGTGTGACGACCACCCTCTTCCTTCTTCAATACATAGATAGAAGCCTTGAAGTGATCGTGAGGAGTAATAGCACCTGGGTGTACGACTACCATACCACGCTTAACCTCAGCCTTATCGATACCACGGAGAAGCAAACCTACGTTATCACCTGCCTCACCCTCAGCGAGCACCTTGCGGAACATCTCAACACCAGTGATGACAGACTTCTTGTCCTCACCAAGACCGAGCAACTGAACTTCGTCACCAACCTTGCAACGACCAGTCTCGATACGACCTGTAGCAACAGTACCACGACCTGTGATTGAGAATACGTCCTCGATAGGCATCAAGAATGGCTTATCAACCTCACGCTCAGGCTCCTGAATCCACTCGTCAACTGTATCCATCAAAGTCTCAACAGACTTAACCCACTTCTCAACACCATTCAAAGCACCGAGAGCAGAACCACGGATGATAGGAGTATCCTCTTCGTAACCATACTGCTCGAGGATTTCATGAACTTCCATTTCAACGAGTTCGAGCATCTCCTCATCGTCAACCATATCGCACTTATTCAAGAAAACAACCAAGCGAGGTACGTTTACCTGACGTGCAAGAAGTACGTGCTCACGTGTCTGTGGCATAGGACCATCAGTAGCAGCAACTACCAAGATAGCACCATCCATCTGAGCAGCACCAGTAACCATGTTCTTTACATAGTCAGCGTGACCCGGACAGTCAACGTGTGCATAGTGACGCTTTGCAGTTTCATACTCGATGTGAGCAGAGTTGATGGTGATACCACGCTCTTTCTCCTCAGGAGCATTATCAATCTGATCGAATGACTTAACTGCCTCAGATGTACCGAGCTTCTCGTTCAATACCTTAGAGATAGCAGCGGTCAGAGTAGTCTTACCATGGTCAACATGACCAATTGTACCAATGTTAACATGCGGTTTGGTACGCACGAATTCTTCTTTAGCCATAGCTTTTCTTTTTATTTATATAAATGAATAATCTGTTCCTCTACCATCCTTAGAAAACTACCGAACGATAGAGCTGTAACTGAGAGTTGAACTCAGGACCTCTTCCTTACCAAGGAAGTGCTCTACCACTGAGCTATTACAGCAAGTTAATAAATTGAGCGGAAAACGGGGCTCAAACCCGCGACCCCCAGCTTGGAAGGCTAGTGCTCTATCAACTGAGCTATTTCCGCAAGTCAAAAGAAGTGGGTGGTGATGGATTCGAACCACCGAAGGCATAGCCAGCAGATTTACAGTCTGCCCCATTTGGCCACTCTGGTAACCACCCTTTTCTTTTTCTTGAGCCTCTTGTCGGATTCGAACCAACGACCCCGAGATTACAAATCACATGCTCTGGCCAACTGAGCTAAAGAGGCAATCTTTACAGCCGCAATACGACTGATTTTTCCACCTATCGGAAAACGGCTGCAAAGATACAACATTATTTTGAATCTACAAAATTTTTTTCGACTTTTTTTTATCGATTGCGCATTTTTTCTTTAAATTTGGTCAATTGAACCTTCATAGAATCCACTGCCTGGTCAATTCCCTCTTCAAATGTATCGCATGTCTTCTCAACAAATAGTTTCGATCCAGGAACTGCGATTTCCAGGTGAACTTCCTTATTCAAGGCTGTGGCAGGCTTTACGACCTTTAATTGCACCTCTACTTTCTGTATATCTTCGTAAGTTTTTTCTAACTTGGCGATTTTCTTCTCGATAAACGCCTGTAACTTCTCGGTAGCATCGAAATGAATCGACTGAATCTTAATTTCCATAGTGACCTCCAATTTTAAAAGGTTATGCCCTGGGATGGGCTTCTGTATAAACTCGCTTCAACTGCTCGAAGGTGGTATGCGTATAGATCTCCGTGGTGGAGAGCCGGGCATGCCCGAGCAATCTTTTCAAACTTTCTATTCCTGCGTCATGATTCAGCATCGCCGTAGCAAATGTATGTCTCAAGACGTGCGGACTTTTCTTTTTCAACGAGCATACTCTTGATAAGCACTCCTTCACGATTTCTCTTACTTTGGCAGACGTCATTCTTTTTCCCTTATCTGAAAGGAACAAGGCTGGAGATTGGCTCTCCACGGTCTGATTGCGCAAGCGGATATACGCTTGGAGGGTTTCATCAAGCTCGTTTCCAAAAGGTACGATGCGCTGCTTGTTGCCCTTGCCGGTAATCTTGATTTCGTGGTTCACAAAACTGATCGCCTCATCATCAAGTCCTACCAATTCCGATAATCTCATACCTGTTTCATAGAATGTCATTATAATAGTACGCGCACGCACGCTATCATAATCTTCACCCCATTTCTGCCTGTCCAGAAGTTCATTCACCTCGCTCTCTTTCAAGAACTGCGGTAAAGGTTTCTCCTTTTTGGGCGTCAGAATGCTATGTGCTGGATCAGTATCTACATAATGCCTTGTCAATGCATACCGGTAGAAAGTGCGAACTGCACTCAGCCGGCGACCGACAGATGATGCCTTATTGCCTTTATCCATCATAGCCTCCATCCAGTTACGGATAATATCGGAGTCAATGGTCTCCCAAGTGAGGGAGTCTGACAGATTCTGGAAGTATGTTTCAAAGGCCCGAAGGTCTTCCGCATAGCTGTCTATTGTCATTTGCGAGCGATTCATCTCGCATTTCAAATAGTCCAAAAATCCATCAATATTCAACATAACGCTACTCGTATTCTTTTTACGGCAACGAAATTAAGGAAATTATTTCAAACTACCAAATTTTTTGAGGATTTTTTAATCTTTCTGCCAAACTTTGAGGATATTCTCGAGGAAAATCCTCAAAGATGGCGGTAAAATTACTCCTCGTTAGCGCGCAACTGCTGTACGTAGATGGCGTGTTCCATCTTGAGACGCTTCAAAACAGATGGCTTGTCATACTGCTGACGAGCGCGAAGCTCCTTAACAACACCTGTCTTTTCAAACTTTCTCTTAAACTTCTTGAGAGCTCTCTCGATGTTCTCACCGTCCTTAACTGGTACAATAATCATTTTTTTGCTTTTAATTTATTATGTTAAACTTATAATTTCTGAGCGAAAAGGGCACGATGCCACAATTTGCGGGTGCAAAATTACATCTTATTTATCAAATAACCAAGATTTTAGCCGACTTTTTGCACAAAATCGTTCATTTTGTGGCATTTAGCCCATTTTCATCCTCTCTAAAACTTCATTTTCTGCTGAAAATCATGCTTTTAGATACAGGAGTACAACTTTTATCTGCCGGAAGACATCACTCTATCCACCGGACGCGTTGCTTCCCTCAACCATTCCAGGTCTTCGCCTTCGAGATAAGGAGAAAGCTTTTCAAAAACATCACGATGATAGGTATCGAGCCATTCGATTTCTTCTGGCTGAAGCATGCTGAAATCTACCGGAGTCAGGTCGATAGGACAAAGCGTGAGGGATTCCATCTGCAGGAATTTGCCGAATTCCGTCGTCTGATAGTCTTTTATCAATAATGTATTCTCGATTCTCACTCCGAATTTGCCTGAAAGATAGAGCCCCGGCTCATCGGTCACGGTCATGCCGGCACACAAAGGAGTGGGCTTCCATTCCATACGGATTTGGTGAGGGCCTTCGTGTACACTGAGATAAGCCCCCACTCCATGTCCCGTACCGTGCAGATAATTATACCCCTCGCGCCACATGCATTCCCTGGCCAGAGCATCCAGTTGAGTGCCCGATGCGCCATCAGGGAATTTGGCGAGTTCCAGTTGGATATGTCCTTTCAGCACTAGCGTATAGACGTGCTTCATCTCCTCTGTCACAGGTCCGAGCGCTATCGTACGGGTGATATCGGTGGTTCCATCCTGATATTGTGCTCCGGAATCTATCAGAATCAGACCTTCCGGCTTGAGAGCAACATCCGTTTCAGGCGTCGCCTCATAGTGAACAATGGCACCATGTGCCTGATAACCGGCTATCGTATCAAAGGAAATATCACGGAAAAGATGCTGCTCTGCACGAAGCGAAGTAAGTTTGCGGTCGATGGAAATTTCAGTCTGTCCACCAGCCTCCACAGCCGGTTTGAGCCATCTCAGGAACTTGACCATCGCCACTCCGTCTCTCAGCATTGCCTGTCGGAAACCCGCGATTTCCCTATCATTTTTCTGTGCTTTCATCGCTGGAATAGGTGATTTTCCTGCAATAATCTCCTGACATTTCACGGTTTTCCACAGAAAATAGCTGGTTTCATCGCCATCCAGAAGGATATTATACTCGGAATATCGCTCCAATCCTTCAGCCACCTTATTATATGGATAGAGCGAAATGCCGTTTTCAGTCAGATAAGCCTTCACCTCGTCATTGATTTTAGCAGAATCCACATAGAGCGAAACCTGCTGGGAGGAGATGAGAAGATAACTGACGAAGACAGGCACACAATGAACATCTGTGCCACGGAGATTGAGTGTCCAGGCGATATCATCGAGCGCAGAAATGAGCATTCCGTCGGCATGACGCTGGCGGAGAGCAGTCCGGATGCGGGAAATCTTGGAAGCAACGGATTCTCCTGCAAATTCCATCGGCTGAATTTCTACAGGATTGGCTGGGATGGCAGGACGATCTGTCCAAATCAGCCCCAATGGGTCTAAATTGGTTCTCACCGTGATGCCACCCGACTTCCGAAGATCGGCTATCAGCCCCATCATTTCGTGATAGGAATTTACCATACCATCGAGGCCCACTTCTGCATTTTCGCCCTGCAATTCCTGAGCAAGCCATTCAGAAATAGTAGGAGTACCCTCAATTTTCTGCTTCATCAACTGGAATTCCGTACCCTTCAACTGCTCCTCGGCAGCCAGGAAATAACGAGAATCAGTCCACAAAGCAGCTGATTTCATCGTAACCACCGCCGTTCCGGCAGAGCCGTTGAATCCGGAAATCCAAGTTCTACCCTGCCAATGATCGGCCACATATTCGCTCTGATGAGCGTCTGTACTTGGGAAAATAAAGGCAGAAAGATGCTCTCGGCGCATCACTTCCCTCAAACTTTCCAATCTCTGATTGATTTCATTCATAATTTTATCTCTATTATTTAATTTGCATCTGATTATATCTCTATCATATCCTAATTTGCGTCTGATTAAATCTCTGTCATACGTCTTAGTTTGCATCTGATTAAATCTCAGCGATATCTTCATCTCTGAGATTCCATTCTGAGCATTTTACACCTTATTATATATATAGGGAAAAGAAGCATCAGAAGAATCGCCCCAAAGGCGCAGAAAGAATCACCCCTAAAAATTACAGAAAGAATCATCAAAATAATCCAGTAGAATCTTCGAAAACGACTGAAAGATTCGATAAAAACCAGCCGGAAGCAGGAATTTTTCTTTCCATCAGAACGCATTTTGCTAATTAGAGATTACAAAGATAATAATTTTAAGAATTAACAACAAATTTAAGCGCAAATAAATGCACGTTTTACATTACTTTTTAGTAATTTTGCGGTCGGAAAAGAAAAATGAAGGTAAATATACTTTCAGATAGGTTCCACACCTCTCAGAGAGGGATTTCGGCAGTTAAGAAAAAGAATTTATAAACAACTTAATATAAAAAATTGTAGTTATGGAATTTTTAACTAATGACAAGCTTTTGATCGTCGGTGCCGGCGGTATGATTGGTTCTAACATGGTTCAGAGCGCTTTGATGCTCGGTCTTACTCCAAACATTTGTCTCTACGATATCTACGAGCCAGGTGTTCACGGTGTATTCGATGAGATTCAGCAGTGTGCATTCCCAGGCGTTAACGTAACTTATACTGTTAACCCAGAGGAGGCTTTCACTGGTGCTAAATATATCATTTCTTCAGGCGGTGCTCCTCGTAAGGAGGGTATGACTCGTGAGGACCTCCTCAAGGGTAACTGCAAGATTGCAGCAGAGTTCGGTGACAACATCAAGAAGTACTGCCCAGAGGTAGAACACGTAGTTGTTATCTTCAACCCAGCTGACGTTACAGCTTTGACAGCATTGATCCACTCAGGTTTGAAGCCAAACCAGTTGACATCACTCGCAGCTCTCGACTCTACTCGTTTGCAGCAGGCTTTGGCCCTCGAGTTCGGTGTACAGCAGGATAAGGTAACTGGTGCTCACACTTATGGTGGTCACGGCGAGCAGATGGCTGTATTCGCTTCTCAGGTTAAGGTTGACGGCAAGCCATTGTCAGAGATGGGTCTTTCTGACGAGCGTTGGGAGGAGATCAAGCACCACACAGTACAGGGTGGTTCTAACATCATCAAGCTCCGTGGCCGTTCTTCATTCCAGAGCCCAGCTTACAATGCAGTGAAGATGATCGAGGCTGCTATGGGTGGTGAGAAGTTCACATTGCCTGCTGGCTGCTATGTAAACCACGACAAGCTCGGTTTCAAGAACGTAATGATGGCTATGCCTACTACTATCGACAAGACTGGCGTTCACTTCACAGAGCCTACAGGTACTGAGGAAGAGCTTGCAAGCCTCGCTAAGTCTTACGAGCACCTTTGCAAGATGCGCGATGAGATCGTAGAGCTTGGTATCGTTCCTCCAGTAGCTGAGTGGAAAGAGATGAACCCTAACTTGTAATTCTTCTTCTTAGAATTTTTATAAGTGAATGAGATAGGGCTGAATTGTGAGATGATTTCTTGCGATTCAGCCTTTTTCTTTATTCCTTAAAGAAACTGTCATTACTGTATCTGTCATTACTGTCATCAGCTGTATTTTGCCAATAATGCCATTACGTTCATGGCTTGCTGGTTCAAAATCAGCCCATAATGGTTATTTTTTCCGTAATTTAGATGAAATGACTTTGGCATATTTTTTGTAATTTTGCAAACGAGAAAGAATTCATCCCCCAAAAGATGGGAAATAGTTGGGAAAGACAAATCATAATATTAAAGAAAGAAAAATGGAACTGATTAAAAACAAAACTTTCGGTGGTGAACGCCCACTCTTTGGCGCGCACGACGCCCGTTTGGAAGATATCACTATCACTGATGGAGAATCAGGTATCAAGTGCTGCAAGAACATAGAATGCCACAACTCTAAATTCTATGGAAAATATCCTTGGTGGCACGTGGACGGTTCTCTCATCACAGACTGCTATTTCGCACCTGAAAGCCGATCTGCTATCTGGTACAGCTACAATATGGTGATGAAAGACTGCACTATTGACGGACCGAAATTTTTCAGGGAAATGAAAAACCTTGAACTGGAGAATGTCAATATCACGGATGCTGACGAAACTTTCTGGAAAGTGGATGGACTGAAAATCAAGAATGTAAAACTGCACGAAGGTACATACCCATTCATGTTCTCAAAGAATATCTATGTGGACGGACTGGAAAGCGACTCGAAATATGTATTCCAGTACTGCCAGAATGTAGAAATTCACAACGCCAAGATTACCACCAAAGATAGTTTCTGGGAATGTGAGAATGTAACCGTATATGATTCTGAACTGAACGGAGAATATCTCGCATGGCACAGTAAGAACATCAAGTTGGTGCGCTGCCACATCAGCGGCGAACAACCTCTCTGCTATATGGATCATGTGATACTGGAAGACTGCACTTTCGACAAGGAATGCGACCGTGCTTTCGAGGACTGTAGCAATATCGATGCACATATCAAGGGCTGTATCACCAATATCAAGAACCCTATTTTCGGTCGTATCGAGGCCGACAAAGTGGGCAGCATCACCTACACCGAGTTTGCCAAAGCTCCTCAGGGCGCCTGCGAAATCATCGACAAATCGGAAGGTAAATAATCAAATTTTACGGACCTAACTTTTATGAAGGTCCGTAAAAAAGCGAGACACCCATATCCCGTTCTTTAAAAGAACCTGACTAACAAAGAAAATAGAAAAAGAAATATGAAATACAATTTTGATGAAATCATCGACCGCCGGGGCACCAATTCCTACAAATGGGACCTGGTAAAGGAGGAAGATGTTATCCCTATGTGGGTAGCCGATATGGACTTCCAGACTGCTCCTGCCATCATCGAGGCCCTGCAGAAGCGAGTGGCTCACGGCATCTTCGGCTACACCCTGGTACCGGACTCTTACTACGAGGCCATCACCAGCTGGTTTGCCCGCCGCCACCATTGGAACATCGAGAAAGACTGGATACTCTATACATCGGGCGTAGTGCCTGCCATTTCCTGCTGTCTGAAGGCCATCTGCATGCCTGGCGAACAAGTGCTGGTGCAGACTCCTGTATATAACTGCTTCTTCTCATGCATCAAAAACAGTGGTTGCGAGGTGGTAGAAAACGAATTGAGACGAGTAGGAAACTGCACTTACGAGATAGATTTCGAGGATTTCGAGCGCAAATGTGCTGACGAAAAGACGACTGCTTTCATCCTCTGCAACCCTCACAACCCTGCCGGAAGGGTATGGAAAAAGGAGGAATTGGAGCGCATAAACGATATCTGTCTGAAGCACAACGTAAAGATAGTTGCCGACGAAATCCATTGCGAACTTGTGATGCCGGGCTATCAGTATATTCCTTTCGCAAGCATCAGCGAAGCCTGCAGAGACAATTGTGTGGTATTGAATTCTCCATCCAAATCATTCAATATTGCCGGTCTGCAGATAGCCAACATCATCTGTCCGGATGCCGCATTGCGACGCCGTATCAACAGGGCTATCAATATCAACGAGGTGTGTGATGTCAACCCATTCGGAGTCATTGCTCTCCAGGCTGCATACAATGAGAGCGAGGAATGGCTGGACGAACTGAATCAGTATCTCTATGAGAACTATCAGACCGTAAAGGAATTTTTCAATTCCGAATTACCTCAGGTTCGAGTTACCCGTCTGGAAGGCACATACCTGGTATGGCTCGACATTCTGCCTTTCGACCTATCGAGCGACGAGGCTTATGAGAAGCTGATGAATGACGGCAAGGTATTCGTGAATAGCGGCACCATGTATGGCAGAAAAGCCGGTCAAGGCTTCCTGCGCCTCAACATCGCCTGTCCTCGCAAGACCCTGATGCAGGGACTGATCCGTATCGCCAGAGTATTGAGTCAGTACGTGGAAGACGAGGATACTGGTTGTCCGATGTAATTTTGAGTGAAGAACGAAGAGTGAAGAGTGAAGAATTCAAATGCTTTTCGTGCTTCACTCTATTAGGATATAAACAATTAAAATATAAAACTGAAAGACAATGGAAAATGAAGTTTTGAAAGCCATTAAGGAGAGAAGAAGTATCCGTAGATACAAGGCTGATCAGATCACAGATGAGGAACTGAAAACCGTATTGGAGGCAGGCACATGGGCTGCCACCGGTCATGGCACTCAGGAACCATTCATCATCGCAGTACAGAATCCGGAGACCTGCGCCCAGCTTCGCAAAATGAATGCTGAGGTGATGGGTGTAGAGAGTGATCCTTACTATGGAGCACCAACCATCGTCATCGTTTTGGCTCCAGAGAGCAATGCGAACGCCATCAAGGACGGCAGTCTCATCCTCGGCAATATGATGTTGGCAGCCCACTCTATCGGTCTTTCTTCTTGCTGGATCAATCGCGAGGATGCCATGTTTGCTTCCGAGGAGGGCAAAAATCTGTTGAAAGAGTGGAATCTTCCTGAAGGTTTGATAGGAGTTGGAGCCTTGGCATTAGGCTATGCATCTGCTCATCCGCATACTGTAAAGCCTCGCAAAGAGGATTATTACCGCATCATAAAGTAAGAAAAGATATTTCAGTCTCATTTTACTGAATACAATATCCCCTTTTGATTACTGATTTTGTAGATATAAAAAAATGCACCAGACGAGTTCTCTGCTATAAAACTATGTTTTGTAAGTCATAAAACTATGACTTACAAAACATATCCTCATTTTGCTGTCATTTACCGCATCAGAAAACCGTCATTTATCACTTCAGAAGGTTGAAATTTATCTCTTCTGCATAAAATCGCAAGTTTACGCACACTAAAATTTGCTGGTTACAAAAAAAGCAATACTTTTGCACCATAAATACAAAAGTACTGCTTTCATAAAATTATATTCTCCCTGAGAAAGGGGGCTTACTTCTTTGCGAAAAGAAAGTCTTCCTATGCTGACTATACTTAAAGCTGCACCTTAGAAAGAACCTTATCTGTTGCGCCAGACAGGCTCGCTACGAATTCTCCAGCCTTTTCTCCCGCAGACTTCAGGAAAGCTTCGTCATTCATCATCGACTTCATCAAGCCTGCAAAGTCCTCAAAATTGTTGATTTCGAATCCGCCGCCAGACTTCAGCAAGCCCTGAGCTTCCTGGAATTTCTTGTTGTTAGGACCGAAAATAACCGGCATATTCCATACGGCAGCCTCCAGGGTATTATGAATACCTACTCCGAAACCACCTCCGATATAAGCCACATCGCCATAATGGTACATGCTGCTCAGCAGTCCGAAGCAGTCGATAATCAGCACATCTGCCCCAGCAGCTTCCTCAGGAGTAGTCTGAGTATAGCGCACCACCTTCTTATCCTTCAGCAGAGAAAGAATCAGTTTCAGATGTTCCTCGGCTATGACATGAGGAGCTATCAGCAAGCGCCAATCCTTATGCTCATTGAAGAAGCGGATGAAGATTTCCTCATCAGGAGGCCATGAACTTCCTGCTACAAACACCTTGTAGTCCTGAGAAGGAACGGATGCAGACTTACCCGCAGGGGATTCTGTCAAAGGACCATCAGAAGAATACCCATCAGCAGAAATTCCCTTTCTGAACGCCTCGCAGATAGGCAGATGCTTGGCTGCTTCCTTGATCTGCAGCACACGGTCGAAGCGGGTATCTCCTACCACATCCACATCCGTAATACCGATGCCGGCGAGCAGTCGCTTGCTCTCCTCATTCTGTACAAAGAAACGGGTGAAGCACTTCAAGACATTTGCATAGCTCCTGCCATACCACTTGAAGAATACCTGATCCTCACGGAAGATACTGCTCACACTATATGTAGGAATATTGCGGTACTTGAGAATATGGAGGAAATTAGACCAGAATTCATACTTGATGAAAAAAGCCATCACAGGGCGTACCAGGCGAAGGAAACGGATGGCATTCAGGCGGGTATCCACCGGCATATAGCAGATGATGTCAGCGCCCTCATAATTCTTGCGCACCTCATATCCGGAAGGCGAATAGAAGGTAAGCAGAATCTTATACTGGGGATAATCTCTGCGGATGCGCTCCATCAAAGGACGACCCTGTTCAAACTCGCCAAGTGATGCGGAATGAAACCAGATATACTTTTCGGAAGGATCCACATTTTCCCTCAGTACCCTGAAGGCATCGCGCTCACCTCGCCACATCTTGCGCACCTTCTCATTGAAAAGGCTGGCGATGGCGATTCCCCAAAGCACGAAATAAATGACGACATTATAGATCATGTTTTTCTTTTTTTTGGGTTAGTATCTATAAATATCTAAATATAAATTGAATTCTCTCTGAGGAAAATCCCCGCACAAAGCAGAAATTTTCCACAGAAAGAGATAAAATATGCTGACTGCGATGCTTATCCGAGAACCTCAATGGCTCTGCGGAGACGCTTCAGAGTCTCCTCCTTGCCGAGGAAGGCTGAGATATCAAACATACCTGGACCCTTACCCTCGCCTACGAGCGTGAGACGGAAAGCATTCATCACATCACCGAGCTTATAGCCCTTATCCTCTACCCATTTCATCACAACAGGCTCCTGACCCTCGATAGAGAAATCCTCGATGCCCTCCAGCACTTCAGCCAGTTCGGTCATCTGCTGAGCAGAATACTCCTTCCAGCGCTTCTTGGCTGTCTTGGCATCATACTCTGTAGGAGGAATGAAGAAGAATGAGCACAATGGCCACAACTCATATACGAAGTTCACGCGATCCTTCATCATGTGTACCACCTGCTTCACGCGGTCCATTGTCTCCTCCACACCGTTATTAGCCACGATAGGCGCAAAGAGATTGGCTATCTCATCATCGCTCTTCATGAGGATGTACTCATGGTTGAACCAGATGCCCTTCTTGAAGTCAAACTTGGCTCCTGCCTTAGAGCAGCGGGAGATATCGAAAGCCTTCACCAGTTCGTCGAGAGAGAAGATTTCCTGCTCTGTGCCAGGATTCCAGCCCAGCAATGCAAGGAAATTGACTACTGCCTCTGGGAAATAACCGCTCTCACGATAACCAGAAGAAACCTCGCCGGTCTTAGGATCGTGCCACTCCAATGGGAATACAGGGAAACCGAGACGGTCGCCATCACGCTTGCTCAACTTACCCTTACCCTCTGGCTTGAGAAGCAATGGAAGATGGGCAAAGCGAGGCATGGTATCCTCCCAGCCGAAAGCCTTGTAGAGAAGTACATGCAATGGTGCACTTGGCAACCACTCCTCACCGCGGATTACATGAGAGATTTCCATCAGATGATCGTCCACGATATTAGCCAGGTGGTAAGTAGGAAGCTCGTCGGCACTCTTGTAGAGCACCTTGTCGTCGAGGATATCGCTCATCACCTTCACATCGCCACGAATCATATCGTTGACGTGGATTTCCTCTCCAGGTTCTATCTTGAAACGTACGGTATATTGCTTGCCGTCTGCGATGAGCTGGTCCACCTCTTCCTGAGAAAGGGTGAGAGAATTACGCATCTGCATACGGGTGTGGGCATCATACTGGAAATTCTGGATTTCAGCACGCTTGGCCTCCAGTTCCTCTGGAGTATCAAAAGCGATGTAAGCCTTGCCATTGTCGAGAAGCTGCTGTACATATTTCTTATAGATGTCACGACGCTCGCTCTGACGGTAAGGACCATGCTCACCACCGAAGCTCACTCCCTCATCAAACTTGATGCCGAGCCACTTGAATGACTCCAGGATATATTCCTCGGCACCTGGTACGAAACGATGAGAGTCAGTATCCTCGATACGGAACACAAGTTCACCACCATGCTGGCGAGCAAACAAATAATTATAGAGGGCGGTACGTACACCACCAATGTGCAATGCACCCGTAGGACTTGGGGCAAAACGCACTCTTACTTTTCTATCTGCCATGTCTTATTTTATAGCTATTTTCAAAATTTTCTGCAAATTTACATCTTTTTTTGCGATTATAATAGTTTTTTTTCGTATTTTCGCACATGAAAAGGGAAATATGGGGCAAATCGGCATTTTTATTCAAAGAAATGCTCCTTTTTATCCATAAATATTCAAAAGTGAAGAAACTTTCCCACCAATCCAACAAGAAAAACAAAAACAAAAAAATATGAGTATATTCAACAATCCGGAAGAAAACTATTGGCGCAACCTGGTGACTAAGGCCATACTGGTCTGCATGACCGTGGCTGTCATCGTATGGTTTCTGCCTCGCAATGAGGGTCGCCAGTACCGATACGATGTAGGAAAGCCATGGATGTACGGCTCTGTCATCGCCAAGTTCGACTTTCCAATCTACAAAACCGATGAAGCTATCAAGCACGAACAGGATTCGATGATGAACCAGTTCCAGCCCTACTATGGCCTGAATCCAACGGTGGAAAACGTGCAGGTGAACCGATTTCTCCACGATTTCCAGAAGGGAATACCCGGTCTGCCTAATGATTTTGTGGGGCTCATAGCCAACGAACTGCACAATGTCTATCAGATGGGCATCATCAACACCACGGAGTACAACCGCATCTTCAAGGATTCTACCAGCACCATCCGAATCATCAGCGGAAAGAACGTGAAAAGCGTGCCTATCAAGTCGTTCTACTCTACGATAGCCGCCTATGAGCATCTCTTTGCCAACGAAAAATTGGCTGCCCAGCGACCGCTGCTCTCCCGCTGCAACCTCAACAACTATATAGAGGCCAACATCATCTACGAAAAAGAGAAAAGCGAAACCGAGAAAAACGACCTGCTGAGCAGCATTCCATTGGCAAGCGGAATGGTGATGAGCGGACAGAAAATCGTGGACAGAGGCGAGGTGATCAGCGACTACACCTTCCGCGTGCTCACATCCTTCGACAAGGAAATGAAGCGGCGCACGTCCACTGAGGAGGAAATCACCACCACCATCATCGGACAGGTGCTCTTCGTATTCATCCTTGTCATGATGTTTACGTCATACCTCTCGCTCTTCCGCAAAGACTATTTCGAAAAACCACGCAGCATCACGATGCTCTATGCGATGATCACGCTCTTCCCTATCCTGGTATCGCTGATGATGAAGCACAATTTCTTCTCTGTGTATATTATCCCGTTTGCCATGGTGCCTATCTTCGTAAGAGTATTTATGGATTCCCGCACGGCATTCATCACCCATGTCACGATGATTCTGATATGTGCGGCGGCTGTAAAATACCAGTATGAATTCATCATCGTGCAGCTGGCTTCCGGACTGGTGGCCATCTATTCGCTCCGTGAATTGAGCAAGCGCTCGCAGATATTCATCACAGCCCTGCTGGTGACGGTGGCAAGCGGAGTGGTATATCTGGCACTACAGCTGATGCAGGACAACGAGGTATTCAATATCGACACCAGCATGTACACCCATTTCACCATCAACGGCATCTTCCTGCTACTCTCCTATCCGCTGATGTATCTGATAGAAAAGCTGTTCGGATTTATCTCGAATGTCACATTGTTTGAACTTTCGAATACCAACAAGGGACTGCTGCGCAACCTGAGCGAGATAGCTCCAGGCACCTTCCAGCACTCCATCACCGTGGGAAATCTGGCTGCCGAAATCGCCAACCGCATCCATGCCAACAGTCTGCTCGTGCGTACGGGTGCATTATATCATGACATCGGCAAGATGAGCAATCCTGTATTCTTCACCGAAAATCAGGCTGGCGTCAATCCGCACGACCAGCTTACCAATCTGGAGAGTGCACAGATCATCATCAGCCACGTGACCGAAGGCTTGAAAATGGCAGAAAAGGCCAACCTTCCTGGCATCATCAAGGATTTCATCTCCACCCATCATGGCACCGGGCTTACCAAGTATTTCTATATTAATTATTGTAATGCCCATCCAGATGAAAATGTAAACAAGGAGCTTTTCCAGTATCCAGGTCCGAATCCATTCACCCGTGAGCAGGCTATTCTGATGATGGCCGACACGGTGGAAGCAGCCTCCCGCTCGCTCAACGAATATACCGAGGAAAGCATCAGCACGCTCATCAACAAGCTCATCGACGGTCAGGTGGCTGAAGGTTTCTTCAAGGAATGTCCTATCACCTTCCGCGACATCGCCCTGGCCAAAGTGGTGCTCACAGAACGTCTGAAATCCATTTATCATACGCGAATTTCGTATCCGCATCTGAATAAATAACTGGTGATTATTGAACATAAATAAATCCCGATTTATTGCACATATCATTTATTCTGTGCAGTATTTTGGGATTTTATTGTTAATATACTTTAAATAAGAAATAAAAGTAGTAGCGAAATAGAACATTCTTCTTACCTTTGCGGACGTTTTTATTTAAATTTATTAAAATGAAGAAACTTAAATTAGTTTGTGTTGCCATTGCGATGGCAGGTGCAGCACCTACTTTTGCAGGTGGTTTGCTCACTAATACAAACCAACATGTAGCATTCAATAGAATGATGAGCCGTGAGGCTTCCATCGGTATCGATGGTGTTTATTACAACCCAGCAGGCGTTGTATTCATGGGTGAAGGCCACCATCTTGCCATCAACTGGCAGTTGGCTTACCAAACTCGTACTATCAACAATGATTACAAATTGTTTACTAATAATGTAAACAATCCTATCACTCCTCGTGATTTCAAGGGTAAGGCTTTTGCCCCAGTTATCCCTTCTTTCCAGTATGCCTACAACAAGGGCAAATGGTCGTTCCAGGCTAACTTCTCTCTCACTGGCGGTGGCGGTAAGTGTACCTTCGACGATGGTCTGGGTTCTTTCGAGAAAATCGTATCAGAGACTGCAATTGCTGCTTGCGGACTGGCAGGTGTCGTTGACCAGACTTTAGGCAATAAACTCGGTCAGCCAGGCATGGAAATGTTCACTTCAGACCAGGCTTTCGGCAAAACCGGCAAGTACAGCTTCAACAGTTATATGCACGGTCGCCAGTATTACTATGGTCTCTCTGCAGGTGCTGCATATAAGTTCTGCGATAACTTCAGCGCATTCTTGGGTGTTCGCGGTGTCTATGCATTAACCAACTACTATGGATATGTAGAAAACATCAATGTAGGTAACATGCCTCTCTATAAGGTGCTCGACCCAAGCAAGGAAACAGCAGCCAACATCGAGTTGAGCTGCGACCAGACTGGTGTAGGCTTCACTCCTATCATCGGCGTAGATTACAAGACAGGCCGCTGGAACTTCTCTGCTAAATACGAGTTCAAGACCCGTATTCGCCTGAAGAACAAGTCAGTAAACCAGACTCCAAGTATCGGTAACTTGCCAGCCAACCTTGCCAATCAGATGACAGGCATCCTGACTGATAAATTTCATAATGCAGGTCTTCCACTTGAGCAGGCTAAGCAACAGGCAGAAAACACTACCAATGCAGTATTGAATGACCCAACAGTAGGAGCTACTATGATGGGCTTGAAGACCCAGTTTGACCAGAAGTTGAACAAGGCTATCGGTGAATACGAGGATGGTAAGAAGATTGCAGGCGATATTCCTGGCTACTTGGCTCTCGGTATCGGCTACAGCCCTGTCGATGCAGTAAGAGTAAACGTAGGTTTCCACTGGTTCGACGACAAGAATGCTACATCTTACAACAACCGCAACAAGGAGTTGAAGCGTGGTACTTTGGAGTATAATGCAGGTGTAGAGGTAGACGTTAACAAGAAAATCACCCTGAGTACAGGTTGGCAGAACACAAACTATGGTTTGTCTGATGAGTATATGGACGACAAGTCATTCGTAGTAGGTTCAAATTCTGCTGCCATCGGTGGTGTTTATCACATCAACAAGAAGATGGATCTCAACGTAGCTTACTTCCACACATTCTATCAGCACAAGAAGACTTCCGAGACAGTTCAGCTTGCAGCTGACAAGAGCATCGTCTATAATTCAGACTATACACGTAATAACAACGTGTTTGCCGTAGGTCTCGATATTAATTTCTAAATGATAGATCGTTCTGAATAAGAATCCTGAAGAAATTCGGAACACATAACTACAACAATCAAAAGAGGGTGTGTCATAAGTCAAAGACACATCCTCTTTTTCGTTTCTTCATTGATTTTCTTCACATGTTTTTTCTTTCATCGGATTTCACGAATAAATCGGAGGCAGTTTTGCTTATCGGATTATTCACGGATTTCCGCGGATATTTGGCCTCTGGCCAATGGCTGGCGCCGTAGCGATCCAATTAAATTATAATATTTTCCTTTACATCGGATCAACATCATAGTAAATGACCAAAGCCCCATATCGCGGAGCTTTCGACATTTTTTCTTGAGCAAACAACAGGAATTCCCTCACTTTCCTATAGTCGAGAGAATTCTCCAACTTGATGACTATCTTACGGATATTCATTGTCTTCACACGAGCCACTGCAGGCTTATCAGGTCCTAAGATTCTCTCCCCAAACCATCCTCGCAAGGTCTGTCCCAGCTCCATACTTGCCTGCTGACAGACTTTCTCATGCTTGTGCTTCAGATAGACGTTGATGAGATGATAGAAAGGCGGATAATGAAAGGCTTTACGTTCTTCCAGCAAGTCGCGGTAGAAAGTGGCATAATCATTGTGAACCACCTGCGAGATAACAGGCAATTCCGGAGATTTCGTCTGCAGAATCACCAGTCCTCGCTTGCCCTTTCTGCCAGCCCTTCCACTCACCTGCGCCATCATCATAAAGGCATGTTCATAGGCCCGGAAGTCAGGATAATTGAGCATCGAGTCGGCATTGAGAATACCCACAACGCTCACCTTGTCAAAATCCAGTCCCTTGGAAATCATCTGCGTACCGATAAGCAGGTTGGTTTTTCCCGAAGAAAAATCCTCTATCAGGCGTTCATAGGCATTGCGGGTGCGGGTCGTATCAAGATCCATACGGGCAATACGCGCCTCAGGGAAGATTTCAGTCAACTGGTCTTCCACCTTCTCTGTTCCGATACCACGCCCCGTCAGTTCGGTACTTCCACAGTTAGGACATTCCGTAGGAACAGGATACGTGTAGCCACAATAATGGCAGGTAAGCAGATTGATATTCTTATGCAATGTGAGCGACACATCACAGTTTTTGCATTTCGGAACCCATCCACAGACCTTACACTCAATCATCGGCGCAAAACCGCGCCTGTTCTGAAAGAGAATAGCCTGTTCGCCACGCTGCAAGGCCTCTCTTACGGCAGCCAATAGTTGTGGCGAATATGCCCCCTTCATGATCTTGCGATGGCGCAAATCCTTCACATCCACCACCTGTATTTCCGGCAACTGGATGTTTTTATATCGCGTTTTCATCTCCACCAGACCATACTTTCCCTGCTGGGCATTGTAATAACTTTCCATCGAAGGAGTAGCCGTACCCAAGAGCACTTTGGCTTCGGGATACATACTTGCCAAAACGATGGCTGCGCTGCGGGCATGATAGCGAGGAGCGGGATCCTGCTGCTTGAAACTGGTTTCATGCTCCTCATCCACTATCACAAGTCCGAGTTTCTGAAAAGGCAGGAAGACTGCACTTCTGGCTCCTAAGATGACATCATAAGGATGATCAGACATCTGTTTCTGCCAGATTTCCACACGCTCTGCATCGCTATATTTCGAGTGATAGATACCAAGTCGGTCTCCAAAAACCCGGTGAAGACGTTCCATAATCTGCACCGTAAGCGCAATTTCCGGCAAGAGATAAAGTACCTGCTTATGCTCATCGAGCGCCTGTTTGATGAGGTGGATATAGACCTCCGTCTTACCGCTGGAAGTCACTCCATGCAAGAGCACCACATTCTTCTTCATCATCTGCATCAGAATCTGGTTGTAAGCATCCTGCTGGGGCATCGAGAGCGGTTTGATCAACTCGAAATGAGATTCGCCAGATGTATTCAGACGCCCTACTTCTATCTCGTATGTAAAAAGAAATCCCTTATCTATCAGACTTTTGATAATGGCAGAGGTGGAATGACTCTCGTTCATTAGTTCCTCCTTTGTTACTTTTTCTATAAAAGAAGGAATATCAGAAGGCTGATTTCCATTTGAAGAAGGAATATCAGGAGACTGCATATTTCTCAATTCATAGAATTCCTCCCGCAGCAGTCCGTTTTCATCTACTTCGTTTTCGAGAAGAATATCCCAATGAGACAGTTGGAGGAAGGTGGTAAAAGCCTTCATTTGCTTGACAGCCCTCCCCATCATCTGAAGCGCCACACGGAGCGTCTGAGGATTGCGATAAGCACTCGACAAACCGACATATAGCTCCATTTTGGGTTTAAACTTCTCTGTAGATTTCAGTCCAGCCGGGAAAGCAGCATTATAGACATCACCCAATGGAGACATGTAATAATCGCTGATCCACGACCAGAGCCGGTATTGCCTTTCCAGAAGCACAGGGTTTTCATCCAGCACCTGCTCTATCGGTTTCACCTCAAAAGCAGGCTTCTCATCATGCGTTTTCACCGCCATACCGATATACTTCTTGCTCCTTCCCAGGGGTACGAGCAGGCGCTTGCCAAACACAACCCTCCCTTCCATTCCATCAGGAACAGAATAGGTAAACAAGCCTGGAAGCGGCAAAGGAAGTATCACATCTACGTATTTCATACAGAAAAGTCATCTTGAGAATTATATCGTCGTGCAAATTTAGATAAAATTTCTGAATTATAAGCCAGTATAATAAAAAACTTCAATGATTTCCCTCGAATTGTGCGAAATTAGCCTTGTTTTTCGAGAAATCAAGACCACAACTGCAAAAAATCCTACTAACGTGCTCTGAGTCACAAAAATATTAATTAT
>NZ_QTXV01000007.1:110412-111927 GCF_003461825.1 Prevotella sp. AM42-24
GACCACAACTGCAAAAAATCCTACTAACGTGCTCTGAGTCACAAAAATATTAATTATCTTTGAAGCAGTGTTCGTTAACTGATTTTTTAAACTTCAAAAATGTAGGCTTATGAAAGCAGTATGTGGTCTTGACGTGCACAAAGATAGTATTTTTCTTTGTATTTTGCACAGTGATGGTGAATTATTTGAGCAAGTTTTCGGTGTTTTAACATTTCAGCTGGAAGAAATGCGGAAATTGCTCCAAAAGCATCATGTTTTTGAGGTTTGTATGGAGAGTACCAGTATCTATTGGATACCAATATGGCGTGTGCTTTCTCCTCATTTTACTCTGCGTCTGGTAAATCCTTATTTCATCAAGCAACTTCCAGGTCATAAGAGTGATGTCAAGGATGCCCAGTGGATAGCAGAATGTACAATGAAGGAATTGGTTAGGGGAAGTTTCGTTCCTCCAGAGATTATTCAACAGCTTCGTCAGTACGACCGCCGAATCTTTGACCTCAATGCGGAGATTGTCCGTAAGGTTTCCAAGGTGGACGGCGTACTCCAACGTTGCAATATCCGCTTGAGCAATTATGTATCCAACATCGAGTGTAAGAGTTACCGCGATGTCGTGCGCAGGCTCTCGGAAGGTGTCACAAATCCAAACGAGCTGATGAAGCTTGTTCATGGTCGTATTGTCAATCGTCATGGTGTGGAGACGATATTAGCCTCATTGACAGGCGTTGTCTCCCAGGCAGAAATAGATGTACTGCGCCAACTCCATGAGGAAATTGACATCGCCGAGAGCCACAGAAACGAATGTCAGCAGAGAATGTTGGAGATATGCGAGAAGCATTTTCCAGAGGAACTTGAACGCTTGCAGAAAATTCCAGGAATCAAGGAACGTGCCGCAACATCATTGATTGCAGAGATCGGAACGGATATGAGTAAGTTCGAAACGGCAAACCACCTTGCTTCCTGGAGTGGACTGAGACCAAGAAATGACGAGTCCAACAAGAAAATCAAGTCTCGTAAAATTACCCATGGCAATGTCTACCTCCGCAACACCATCATTCAATGTGCCTGGGCTGCCAGTCGTCAGAAAGACAGTTTCTTCAGTAGGTTCTCGTATCACCAAACAATTGTGAGAAGAAAGAACAAAATGAAGGTGATTGTTGCTGTGGCGAGAAAGTTACTTATCGCTGTATGGCATGTCTTACATGACAAGACAGACTATGTCGACTTCAAACCAGATCGTGAAGAATCCGCCAACAACGGATGACCATGATATACCTTCCATGATAAAGCTATTATCTTTGTGATGGGTTTAGACCTCGTTTGCAAATTAACTTAATGTCATGGGAGGCTATGGAAGTCAGTATGAGTAAAACTCGAAGAGGAAAGTATACTGATAATCGCATTTGCTATATAAGCAAGTGCAAGGGAGACATGCGCCTTTATTTACGAAGAAAAGGCAAACTCCCTTGTTTTAGTTACCTTGTGCGAGGGAAATCATTTTCGTTTTATAGAGGAAAG
>NZ_QTXV01000070.1:0-15116 GCF_003461825.1 Prevotella sp. AM42-24
TGGACTTGGACAGGCAGCAAGGTATCTCGTGGTAACAACACTTTGGTACAGGTAAACAAGGTTGGCGAGCCTCTCAATTCATTCTATGTTTTCCAGCAGGTTTACGACGAGAATGGCAAACCTATCGAGGGATTGTATGTTGACCGTGACGGTAATGGAAAGATTGATAATGACGACCGTTATTGCTACAAGAACCCTGCTCCTGATGTAATCATGGGTCTCACCACTAAGTTCATCTATAAGAACTGGGACTTCAGTGCAGCTTTCCATGCTTCTATCGGCAACTATGTGTATTACGATTTCCTGAACTCCAAAGCTGAGTTGATGAAAATCAATGAAACTAACCTCTTCAGAAACACAACAGCAGAAGCCGTCGAACTTGGCTTTAAGGGTACAACTGATCTCACGACCAATGCCAGCGACTACTTCGTACGCAATGCGTCTTACCTGAAGTGTAGCAACATGACTTTGGGATATAGCTTCCCTGCATTGATCAAGACTGGTGCCGAGAAGATTTGCAGTGGACGTATCTACTTCACTGTTCAGAATCCATTCATCATTACCAAGTATAAGGGTATCGACCCAGAGGTAAGCAACGGTATCGATAGCAATCCTTACCCACGTCCAATAAGCTTCCAGCTTGGTTTGAATCTTAACTTCTAAAAATAAAAAAGGAGACAATTATGAAAAAAATATTTATAACGACTGCAATGGCGAGTGTTTTGTGCATGGGCTTTGTCTCTTGCGCAGACGAACTGAATATCAAGTCCATTGACCCACAGTCCACCCCAACATATACAGTAGAGGGTCTCTTGGCCAAGCAGTATGCTACGCTTGGTCTTACTGGACAGAAAGGTCCTGCTGGTTCAGCAGACTTGAGTGGCGACGAGGGTGAGAGTGGATTCATCCGTACCATTTTCAACCTGCAAGAGTTGATGACCGACGAGACAGCATGGGCATATCAGAACGATAATGCTATTGCCCCTATCACCAACTTCAGTTGGAATAGTGGTAATGACCGTGTGAACTGGGCATATCAGCGCCTCATTTTCGACATCACACTGTACAACCAGTTTATTTTCGAGCAGTCAGGTAGCTTGAGCGAAGACAGAATCGCAGAAGTTCGTTTTCTCCGTGCTCTGAACTACTATTATTTCCTTGACCTGTTTCGCAAGGCTCCATTCAAGGACACTTTCGACAACAATCTCCCTACCGAGAAAAGCGGCAAGGATCTCTATGAGTGGTTGGATAATGAGTTGACCACCATCGAACCTATGATGGCTGAGGTGGGCGCTTATAATAACAGTGAGAATTTTGGACGTGCAGACCGTGGTGCAGCTTATGCTCTCCATGCCCGCTTGGCTCTTAACTCTGAAGTTTATACCAATGGTCAGGTAAAGGACTACCAGAAGGCTATTCATTATTGCGACGAGATTATCAACAGCGGTAAATACGATCTTTGTCGTGCAAAAAAGAATGGCTGGAGCGGTTATCAGCAGCTGTTCATGGGCGACAATGACTGCAACCCTGAGGCTATGCAGGAAATCATCTTCCCTATCCGCCAGGATGGTTTGAAGGCTCGTGCGTATTCAGGTACCACATACCTCGTATCAGCAGCTACTATAGGTGGTATGCCTTACGCAAGCACACAAGACCCATGGAAATGTATGTTTGCCCGCGAAAATTTGATTGAGAAGTTCTTCCCTAACAAGGACATCCCAATGGCTACAGTTGATGATGTTTTGAGCAATCCTACACAAGAAGAGGTGAGAGCTAAGGATAGCGAGAAGGGCATCGGTACAGCAGACGTAATCGCAAAGGCTGGAGACGACCGCGCCCTGTTCTATATGGGTGTAGGTGGCTGCGAAACAGGCAAAGTTCGTACTATCAATCCAGGTGAGAACATCACAGGTCCTCTGAATGGTGCATCTTTTGTAAAGTGGAGCAATCTCCATGCAGATGGTTCCACACAGCACGATCAGAACTATTCAGATACAGACTTCCCTATGTTCCGTTTGGCAGAAATCTATCTGACCCGTGCAGAGGCTAAGTACCGTCTCAACGGCAGTCAGGAAGGTTTGGCTGACATCCAGTTAGTTCAGGACCGTGCCAATCGTCAGATAAAAGCTACATCAGTAGATGAGCAGACCCTTATCGATGAATGGTGCCGCGAGTTCTTTATGGAAGGTCGCCGTCGTTCAGACTTGGTTCGCTTTGGCTTGTTCACAGGTTCTAAGTACCTCTGGAGTTTTAAGGGTGGTGTAGAAAAAGGTGCTGGTACTCCAGCATACTACGACATCTATCCAATGCCAGACAATGAGATCAAGAACAACCCTAACTTGCATCAGAACCCAAAATACTAAATTGTTAGGAAACAAGATTTAATTTAAAGAAATCAATTATGAAAAAGATATTCAAATTAATGTTGCTGCCAGCATTGGTACTTCCTTTGCTCTTTACATCCTGTGATGAAGACAGAGACAGCAACCCAACATTGGATCTGAGTCATCTTGCTGAGGGATTTGTATTGAACACTCCTGCTCTTGCAGAAAACAATACCTATGATCTCAAGAGTGCAAAAAACCTTGTGCTTACATGCTCTCAGCCAAATTATGGTGATGCACCTTACGCAGTGAAGTACTATGCACAGGTTTCTATCGACCCTGCATTCGTCAATGATCCTACAACCACTCATACAGAGTTGGCGACATACGCAGAGAATGCAAGCAACTTGGAATTTAATGCATCCGAAGCAAACGATGCTATCGTATCACTGTTCCAGGCAGCCAATCCAGACACAAGCGTTCCTGAGGAAATGCCTATTTACGTCCGTCTTCGCGGAGTCATTAGCGGTACTTTGAATCAAACCTTGGGCGAGACCTATTCAAATGTCATTACCCTGCCTTCTGTCAAGGCTACCTACGAGGCTCCTGACGCTAAGTTCACTGACAACCTCTTCTTGATTGGAAGTTCTATCCAGACTCCATGGCAGAGTTGGAAAGCTATTCCTAAGGTAGAAGGCTTGGATGGCAATTACTATGGTATCATCTACTTGCCTGCAGGTGGTGAGTTCAAGTGGGGTACAGAAAACAATGACTATCGCGGTATTAACCGTCTTAAGGAAATCAACGATGAAGCTGGTGCAGGTATCTCTGCAGGTGAGGAGCAAAACATCAAGGTAGCCAATGCTGGTTGGTACACTCTTCACTTCAAGGGTAAGATTACCGAAGACAAGAAGAACATCGACTGGACACTGACTGTTTACAAGACTCAGGTTTGCCTGATTGGTACTTGTATTGGTCAAAGCACTTGGGGCTTTGCTGACGATACAGCTCTGACACCTCCAGCTGATCCAACTGGTGAATGGGTTTCTCCTGCATTCACTGCCAGCGAAGAGCTTCGTGTTGCAGTCAAGGTAGGTAGCATCGACTGGTATCGCACAGAGTTCACTGTTTACAATGGCGAAGTGTTCTGGCGTAAATATAATATGCCAAACAACTGGGCTGAAACCATGGGTGCAGATTACTCTGTTAAGCCTGCCGTTGGCACGAAGTTGTATGTCAACTTTGATACAAATAAAGCAGAAGTTAGATAATTTAAGATCAAAGCAAAATGAAAAAGACATTTTTATATAGCTTAGCAGTCTTGGCAAGTTTAACACTTGCCAGCTGCAACGGCGACTACGATGATTGGGCTCAACCACAGCACAATCCACAGGAAGCCTCAGCTGCCAAATATGGTATCACCTTTACAGCGGGTCCTGAAGCAGAATGTAATATGCCTGACGAAGATGGAGTCATCAATCTCGTCACAGTCAATTCAACAGATGCCAATGTTACAGGCTATACATTGAAAGACTTGAAAGTGAATGGTGAAGCTATCAAAGGCGAAATCAGTGGCAATAGCATTCAGGTAGATGCTACTGAATTGGAGAAGATTCTTTGCAACGAGAATAAAACTCGCGCCAGCGTTGCAAGTAACATCAAAGTTGAGTCAAAGGTTACAGTCAATCTGGCATCAGGCGATGCTGTTGCCATCAACACAGTAGGTGAAACTACAGGTAAGATTACAACATCCCCAACTCCTGCTATCGACGAAAAGGGCTACTACATGCTCGGCGAGGTAAACGGAAATGACTGGGGTCCAAAAGATCCTGTATGGATGACCAAAGTGTCTGATGGTGTTTACCAGCTCAAGGTCACCACAAAGAAAGACAAGAACTACTTCAAGTTCTACGAAGGCAGCAAGTGGGATGCAACCGGCAACTGGGATGTTATCAACAAAGGTGTCTTGGGTTGCGAGAAGGATGGTTGCGAAGATGCTTCTGGTACAATCTATTATACTGGCGACAGCTGGGGTACTCCACAGACAATGGTTATCGCAGGTAAGGGCACATGGATTGTAACTCTCGACATGAACAACCTGTCTTACTCTGTAGGCAAGCCTATCCTCTATATGGCAGGTGATGCTAATGGCTGGGCAACAAATGACTATCTCGCAGGTGAAGATGGTGTAAAATTCACTGGTTACATGTACCTGAACCAGAATGGTTTCAAGTTCTGTACTCAGCCAGAGTGGAAGGGCACCAACTATGGCGCAGACTTCAATACTGCTCCAGATGCAGCCAACATCACTATTACAGAGCCTGCAGGTTACTATCAGGTAAATGTTGACTTATCTGAGAAAACTTACACTCTGACTCCTATTACATCTATTGGAATCATTGGTAGCGCATCACCTAATGGTTGGGAGTCAGACGTAGATATGACTTACGTTCCTTACAATAAGGATACCAAGGAAGTTAATGGCTACTGGGAAGTTAAGAACATCACATTGAGTGCTGGTGAAATCAAGTTCCGTGCCAACGACGATTGGGCCATCAGTTGGGGTGGAGAGTTAGATAACCTCACAACAAAGAATGGTGGAAACATCACTGTAGAAGCAGGTACTTACGACATCAAGCTTTATGCTTGGGCTGAAGGCTTTGCTAAATGTGTGCTGACTAAGAAGTAAGCATTTGCTTCATCAAATAAACTTAAAATTAATAGGCGGCTCTCAATTCCGAGAGTCGCCTATTTTTTCTCAAAAAAACTTTTCCACCCTAAATCCTTGCGAGTTTCAGAATAAAGTCGTATATTTGCAGATGAAATGTGACATTTTTAAATAAGATATTATGGCAGAACTTAAAGACAGATACATTCGTTTCGACTGGGCTATCAAAAGATTGCTCCGCCAAAAAGCCAATTTTGGCGTACTAGAGGGGTTCCTCACTGTCTTCCTGAACGAAGAGGTAAAGATTATCGACATTCTGGAAAGTGAAGGCAATCAGAGTGCTGCCGATGACAAATTTAACCGTGTTGATATCAAAGCAAAGAATAGCAAAGGAGAAATTATCATCGTAGAAATACAAAACACCAGTGAACTATACTATCTGGAGCGTGTTTTATACGGTGTAGCCAAGGCTATCACGGAACACATCAACCTGGGCAACAGCTACAAGGAGGTGAAGAAGGTGTATTCCATCAGCATTCTCTACTTCGACCTGGGAAAAGGTTCTGACTATATCTATGTAGGACAAAATAACTTTGTGGGTTTGCACACGAAAGACCAGTTGATAATTAGCACAAAGGAGAAGGACAATATCGTAAGGAAATCACCTTCAGAGATTTTCCCAACCTACATCCTTGTTCGTGTCAACGAATTCAATAGTGTAGCTAAATCGCCGTTGGAGGAGTGGGTCAACTACCTAAAGAACGGCGTTATCGCTGCCGACACCAAGGCTCCAGGACTGCAAGAGGCTCGCAAAAAGCTGAAATATTACGAGATGTCTGACGCCGAACGTCATGCATACGATGAGCATCTCAATGCCATCATGATACAAAACGATGTCTTGACCAATGCTAAGCAAGAAGGAAGAGCAGAAGGAAGAGCAGAAGGAAGAGCAGAAGAGAAAAAAGCCATTGCTCTCAGCCTGTTGGCTCAGAATGTAGCTCCAGAAATCATTGTACAGGCTACAGGATTAAGTATCGAAGAAATCAAAAAACTATAAATACCAGGCGGCTCTCGGAATTGAGAGTCGCCTATTGATAAAGAATTATTTCTTGAGATATTTCAAAAAGTCATCAATACCTACTACTTCCACTTTTGGGAAAGGAATGTTTTCTAACTCTTTGAAATGTTTATCTTCTGTTACAATAAAAATAGCATTACTGGCAATGGCACAATCAACAAACTTGTTGTCGTCTTCGTCTGCTTTTATCAATCCAAAGCTGTAATGAGGGTCGATAAACTTTACGTTAGGCAAAATTTGAATATGAGCTAATACTAATCTTGCTACTTTGGAATTGATATTACGACCTAACACCTCTCTTCGTATTCTTCCAATATGTCATTGATACACATAAAACGTATTCTCCCTTTACAAATTTCTGCATATGGATTATGTGCAGATAGTGACATGACAAGACAATTTGTGTCTAGTACAATTTTCTCTTTTAGCATGATACTTTTGCCTTATGATAAGGAGTTCTTTCATGGAGTGTGCGGAAGCTTTCTACTTTTTCTTCATTGAGTGTTCCGTCCGCCCAAAGTCTGTCAAGTTCTTCTTTTAGTTGTGCCCCCAAATAATCAGTTATTACTTTACGCAATCCTTCTATCTCTTCTTTTGAGTCCATAACGGACACAAGGTCAAGAAGTTCGAGTTGGGCTTCATTAAGTATAGTTGCTTTGTCTGGTAAAATACCATGCTCCTTTGCATCTTCATTCACCTTGTCTATGCTTCTTGCCAACTTGCGAAGTTTAGTGAAAGTATCAATGATGGCAATGGTAGTGCTGATGGCTAAATCACCTTTCAGAATAGTGGCAAGCATATAAAGTCCTTGTTCAGTAAATGCGTGAGGTGCAACAGTGGAATGCTTGAGGGTATTGAACCGGTGGAAATTTTCCACCAGTTCCTGTTTCTCGCTGCTATTCAGTTCTATAATATAACCAGGGGGAAACTTTTTGGGGTTATTTTTAACCGCTTTGTTTATATCTCTGGTTTCTACTCCATACAATTCCGCAACATCTCTGTCAAGGATAACTTGCGTATCCCTGATGACAATGATTTTACTTTCTGTTTTTATAATATCTTCTTGATGTCCCATAATTCCTTTTTTAGAGCTATTTATGGGCAAAGATACGACTTTTCCTCGTAACTTCCAAAGTTTTAGGGAAAAATACTTGAAAAGGATGAGGAGAAAGAAAAAAATAGGCGACTCCCGGAATTGAGAGTCGCCTATTCTATGAGTTTTTAACCAAATCAGTAAAGTTCGACCAACTTTCAACTTTGAATCCTCTTAGATCTCTGACAGATTTCTTAAACCACTCTATTTTAGAAAGCTCCATAACTGTTTTTACAAGTGCAGTCAAATCATCATTCGTCGTCATGTATGTACTGCCTTGCACCCACTCGAAGCCATTCTTTTTTAGAAGTTCTTTTATTTCGTAGTAAGCTTTGTTGTAAGGCTCGCCATGGTATTTCTGTAAATCAGAAATAACCATATCAAATGCTAATGCGTACATACTGCCTCCTTTGCTGGTTCAAATAAGTCCTTATATCCAAAGAAGATGTTCCCATCTGCGGTTTTTGCGGAGATGACAATTCCTACGAAAGGATTGTTCTCAACTTCAATCACTTCGCCCTGTATCCAGTCTTTGGCATGTGTCAAGTCTGGAGATATTAATACTTTGTCGCCTGTTCTCATATTCACAAAAATATAAAAGTTGTACTTATTCGCCGCAAAGATACGACTTTTCCTCGTAATCACCAAATGTTTTTTGGGGAAAATGAAGGAAAGAATGCAGGGCATACAAAAAGGCGGTCTCTGAATAGAAACCGCCTTTTTATTATATAAACACACAACATATAGATGTGTACTATTTGTACAAAATGTTATTTCACTTCAACAAAGGCATAAGCACCTGTGATATCATTGAAGTAGATGTTGTATGTACCTGCAGGAACAGGAATGTTGTTGCTGCCACCAGAAGTGATAAGAGTTCCCTTACTCTCATAGTTCTGACCTGCATCAAAACCCCAGTTTCCATCATCGCGCCACTTATGATCTGCACGAATCTTAAAACCGCCATCAGGAATCTCAACATTGGCTTTGTACCAGTTGTGAGGAGTAACCTGCGTAAGGTCGATATCGTCACCATCACTCCACTTGCCACCTACACCTATCAGAGCAACATACTCAAACTCTGTAGGTTTCACAATTTCATAAGTGTAGTCCATCATGTTGATAGTCATCATATAGGTACCAGCCTTTGCAATCTTACCAGCGCCAGCTTTTTCACCTTTTGAAGTGGTCGTGAGAAGTGTACCTTTCATTGCGTCATCACCGTCGTTTTCTATACCAACAACACCCTTAGGATCGTTTTCTACTGCCCAAATATTACCAGTATCTACATTTCCCTGTGGAATAATCTTCCAGCATTGTTTGTCATCTTTAGTAGTAAACACGAGGGTAAATTTAGAATCCTCATAAACATTTGCACCTGAGTGAGTAAATTTAAAGTCGGGTGACAATTTCCAATCTGTCATATCGCCTACGAGGTAGTAGCCAGAATCAATGAATGGAGCCTTTGGAGTCATCTCAAGGTTAAATTTACCAGCATCAATAAGAACAGCATCACCATTTTTGACCGCATTTAAATAAACATGGGCAACAAAAGAGTGAGCTATAGGACGCTTGCCATAAAAAGATGCTGTTACTTCTGCTAGATCTGCAACAGCGGACTTACCCTCAATGCTTGCATTAACGTTTTTCTTGATTGCATTATCTTCTCCTTGAGGAATAATCTCTAAGCGAGCATTATCAAGTGTAAAACCTTCAGGAAGAGCTGCTTCGCTCAATGTGAAGATACTGACACTATCTGTTGTCACACTGGAACAGTCGATGGACTGAACTACTGGTGTTGCAGTAAAGCCAGGAATCGTGATGGCTTCTTCCTGTGGATTGTGCTGTGGTTGAGCCCAATCATCGTAGTCGCCGTTGCAGCTGGCAAGTATAACACTTGCCAAGACTGCTAAGCTATATAAAAATATCTTTTTCATTTTGCTTTCATCTTAAATTATTTAACTTCAGCTTTATTTGTATCAAAGTTGACATACAACTTCTGGCCAGGGGTGGTAGATACAGAGTAATCTGAACCCACGTCCTTCTTCCAGCCGTTAATAACCTTTTGTTTACGCCAGAACACGTCGCCCTTGAGAATAGTGAACTCTGTGCTCCACCACTCGCAGTCACCGACCTTGACAGCAACACGAAGTTCGCTGCCGGCAGTGAATGCAGGAGAAACCCAATCACCACTTGGATCGTCTGGAGGTGTCAGAGCATTTTCGTCAGCAAAGCCCCAATTAGTTTGACCAATACAAGCACCAATCAGGCAAACCTGAGTCTTGTATACAGTCAGTGTCCAGTTGATGTTCTTCTTATCTTTGGAAATCTTACCCTTAAAGTGGAGAGTGTACCAACCTGCGTTGGCTACCTTGAGGTTTTGGTCGTCACCTGCAGTGATACCTGCACCAGCTACATCGTTGATTTCCTTGATTTGGTTGATGCCGAGTTTGTCATTGATCTCAGTACCCCAATTGAATTCGCCACCAGCTGGCACGTAGATGATACCATAGTATTCGCCATTCTTCTCAAATACCTGAGGAATAGGTTTCCAACTCTCCCATGGAGTCTGGATAGAACTTCCAATCAAGAAGAGGTTGTCTGTGAACTTAGCGTCAGGAATAGTAGCCTTCACAGAAGGCAAGGTGATGACATTTGAATAGGTCTCGCCCAAGGTTTGATTCAAAGCACCGCCAATGACTGCACGAAGGCGGATATAAACTGGCATCTCGTCAGGAAGATTTGCATCAGGATTGGCAGCCCGGAAGAGAGATACAATAGCTTTGTTTACTTCGTATGCATCAAAATCCAAACTGCTTGGATTCTCTGCATATGTCGCCAACTCTTTATGAGTGACTGTAGGATCGCTGACGAATGCAGGGTTGATAGATACCTGCGCATAATACTTCACAGGGTAAGGTACTCCACCATAATTTGGCTGAGAGCATGTCAATACCAAGTTTTTTGCATAGTAGGGGTCGTAGGTATTGTTTTCTGCAAGAGCAGGAGTGTTCAATACAAATCCCTCTGCAAGATGACTCAGGTCCAATGTAGGGTTGCTGTCTCTGTCTTCATCACAGGATGTAAAGAGCAAAGGGAGTACCAATGCTGGCAGCAACATGAATTTGAATATCTTTTTCATAATTGATTTCTTTTAATTAAATCTGGTTGCCTAACAATTAGTATTTAGAATTTTGGGTCATGTTAGGATTGTTCTTGATTTCATTGTCTGGAATAGGATAGATGTTGTAGTATGATGGAACACCAGCACCTTTTTCTGCACCACCCTTGAAACTCCAGAGATACTTAGAGCCAGTGAACAAGCCAAAGCGAACCAAGTCTGAACGACGGCGACCTTCCATATAGAACTCACGGCACCATTCATCAATAAGGGTCTGTTCATTTACTGATGTAGCTTTCGAGGCACGGTTGGCACGGTCCTGAACCTTCAGGATGTCATCCAAATCATCCTGACCAAGGCGATACTTAGCCTCTGCACGGGTCAGATAGATTTCTGCCAAGCGGAACACAGGGAAGTCTGTATCAGAATAGTTCTGATCGTGCTGTGTGGAACCATCTGCGTGGAGATTGCTCCACTTTACAAAAGACGCACCATTCAGAGGACCTGTGATAGCCTCACCAGGATTGATTGTACGAACTTTGCCTTCTTCGCAGCCACCTACACCCATATACAACAGGGCACGATCATCTTTAGCCTTTGCGATCACGTCGGCAGTGCCAATTTTCTTCTCGCTATCTTTTGCAATCACCTGTTCTTTAGAAGGATTCTTCAAGACATCATCAACTGTAGCCTTAGGGATGTCATTCTTGTTAGGGAAGAACTTCTCAACCATGTTTTCGCGCGCAAAAAAACATTTCCATGGGTCACCTGTGCTTGCATAAGGCATACCGCCGATAGTGGCTGCCGATACGAGGTAAGTGGTACCTGCATACGCACGGGCCTTCAAACCATCCTGACGGATAGGGAAGATGATTTCCTTCATAGCATCTGGGTTGCAGTCATTGTCGCCCATAAACAACTGCTGATAACCGCTATAGCCATTCTTTTCTACACGACAAAGATCGTATTTACCTGCGCCTTCACCTACGTTGTTGAGAATCTTGTCGCAATATTCAATAGCCTTCTGGTAGTCCTTCACCTTACCCTCGGTATAAACTTCAGAGTTAAGAGCCAAGCGGGCATGAAGTGCGTATGCTGCGCCACGGTCGGCACGTCCGAAATTCTCTTTGTTATTATAAGCACCCACCTCAGCCATCAGAGGCTCTATGGTGGTCAACTCATTATCCAACCAGTCGTAGAGATCCTTTCCCTTTTTCTCGGTAGGGAGACTATCGTCGAAAGTGAGCTTGAATGGAGCCTTGCGATACAGGTCAAGGAAATAATAGTAGTTCAGTGCACGGAGGAAGCGAACTTCTGCGATTTGGTCTTCGCTCAGGCTGCCTGATTGCTCGGCAATAAACTGGTTGTACAGAGTAATGTTGAAAATGAGACGCTGGTATGCCCAGTTTACACGGTCATTACCGCTATTCCAACTGAAATTGGTGATAGGAGCGATGGCATTATCGGCCTGATATGCCCATGCAGTCTCGTCAGTCATCAACTCTTGTAGGTTGAAAATGGTACGGATGAATCCACTCTCACCCTCGTCGCCACTCAAGTCTGCTGAACCAGCAGGACCTTTCTGTCCAGTAAGACCAAGCGTAGCATACTGCTTGGCCAAGAGACCCTCTACTGTATATGTTGGGGTGGACTGTGGGTCAATGGACTTGATATTCAGTTCGTCTGCGCAAGAGACAAAGCCCATGCACAAAACACTCGCCATTGCAGTCGTTATAAATATTTTTTTCATAATTGTCTCCTTTTTTATTTTTAGAAGTTAAGATTCAAACCAAGCTGGAAGCTTATTGGACGTGGGTAAGGATTGCTGTCGATACCACTGCTTACTTCTGGGTCGATACCCTTGTACTTGGTAATGATGAATGGGTTCTGTACGGTGAAGAAGATGCGTCCGCTGCAAATCTTCTCAGCACCTGCCTTGAACAATGCAGGGAAGCTATAGCCCAAAGTCATATTGCTACACTTCAGGTAAGAAGCATTGCGTACAAAGTAGTCACTGGTATTGGTGGTGAGATCTGTTGTACCCTTAAAGCCAAGATTGACGGCCTCTGCAGTTGTGTTTCTGAAGAGATCGGTATCGTTAATTTTCGCCAACTCTGCTTTTGAGTTCAGGAAATCGTAGAACACATAGTTACCGATAGATGCATGGAAGGCAGCACTGAAGTCCCAGTTCTTATAGATGAACTTGGTGGTGAGACCCATGATGACATCAGGAGCAGGGCTCTTGTAGCAATAACGGTCGTCATTGTCAATCTTGCCGTTACCGTCACGGTCAACATATACACCCTCAATAGGCTTGCCGTTCTCGTCGTAAACCTGCTGGAAAACATAGAAAGAATTGAGAGGTTCGCCAACCTTGTTCACCTGTACCAATGTGTTGTTACCACGAGATACCTTGCTGCCTGTCCAAGTCCAGTCTTGTAAACCAGCCTCCAACTTAGTGATTTCGTTGTGGTTCCATCCTACGTTGTAGGTTACATCCCATACGAAGTCCTTGGTAACGATAGGTTTTACATTGAATGCCAATTCTACACCATAGTTTTCTACAGAACCGATGTTCTTCAAGAGTTGGTCGCCAAAGTTGGTACCACCAGCAATGGCAACGGTTGCCAAAAGGTCGGTAGTCTTACGATAGTAACCATCTACATTAAAGCCGAAACGGCCATTGAGAGCGGTGAAGTCGAGACCTCCATTGTAAGTTGTAGTCTTCTCCCATGTCAAGTCTGGATTGTACTTGGATGGGCGCATTGTTGTGTAATATTTGTTACCAAATGGATACTGTGCATATGTATCACTGATGGTATATACAGGAGCATAGTAGAAGTCATCAATACCATTCTGCTGACCAGTCTTACCCCAACCCAAGCGGAGTTTCAATTCGTCAATCCATTTTACATTCTTGAGGAAAGGCTCGTTGTTGATTTTCCATGCAAAAGCTGCTGCTGGGAAGTAACCCCACTTCTTGCCATCTCTGAAACGAGAAGAACCATCGGCACGGAATGTAGCTGTAAGCAGATAACGATCTAACAGGTTATAGTTGAAACGTCCGAAGTAAGATACCAAAGAGTTGTGACTCTTCCACATGGTGTTCTTCTGATATGTAGGGTTATTTACATAGTTCCATTCACCATCAACCATCTGTGGATTGTTATCTCTCAAGTACTCATCAATACCGCTTCCGAAGTTATAGCTTACTCTGTGGAAGTGGCTCTGCTCAGCACCTGCCATGATGTCGATGTCGTGTACACCAAACTTGTGGGCATATTCGGCAAAAGCTTTTCCTTCGATGCTGTATTTGTATTGATGGTCTGTCTTGTAATAACCAAAATAGTTATTAGAAGAAGAATACTTGTTTATATCATTGTGCTGCTTGGCATCTGTGTACTGTGCACCTATAGCAGCATGTAAATGCAAGTCTTCGAAACCATGAATCTTATAGTCCACCTCAAGATTTGATGTAATGTCATGGGTGTTGGCCATTATCTTTTGGTTGTCGAGGAGAGCCACAGGGTTTTGAGGTACTTGAGCCTTGGCAATCTTTGTCCAGTTAGGATCAGTAATTGTGTTACCCGCATTGTCCAGATACTGGAAATATCCACCTACGCAATTGTACATAGGGTCGCTTACACGAACAGGCTGTGTAGGATCCATGGTCAGTGCAGCACCGATGGCATCACCAAAACTTGCATAGCGATCCTTCTCGAACATATACTTCGCTGTGAAGTTGACGTTCAAGTGCTTATTGAGGAAGGAAGGAGCCAAATTGACAGAAGTATTGAAACGCTTCATCCAAGTAGTCTTGACGATACCATTGTTGTCATCGTAACCTAAACCAATTCGATATGGCATATCCTTCAAACCGCCCTGAATGCAGAGGCTGTGCTTGGTAGAGATGGCTGTACGGAAAATCTCATCCTGCCAATCGGTATCAGCTGTACCCAAACCGCTTGTGTCGATACCTAAAGTGGTAAGAGCCTGCTTATAATCGCTGGCGTTCATTACCTCATATTTCTTCTGGATGGTAGATACTGTAACATCGCCATTATAGGTAACAGTTGGTTTCTGTCCAGAACGTCCCTTCTTGGTTGTAATGATGATGACACCATTAGATGCACGAGAACCATAAATAGCGGTAGCGGAAGCGTCTTTCAATACGGTGAAACTCTCGATATCGTTAGGGTTAATCATAGCCAAGACGTTACTTGTACCAGTAAGGTTGTTGTTGTCAATAGCCAAACCATCGATTACGTAGAGAGGGTCATTAGAAGCACTCAGAGAAGCACCACCACGGATACGAATCTGTGCGCCAGAACCAGGCTGACCACCACCAGTCTGTACGTCCACACCGGCAATCTTACCTACCAACATATCTGAGGCACTGCTTGTGATACCCTTTGACATCTCATCAGGCTTGATAGCTGTAACAGAACCTGTCAAGTCGTTTTTCTTTGCGCGACCATAACCGATAACAACGACTTCGTTCAATGCCTTAGAGTCATCAATCATGGTAATAATCATGCTCTTGCTTGCTTGAACGGTTTTTGGGGTCATACCCAAATAGGTGAAAGTTAGGTTAGTACCAGGAGCTGCATCGATAGAGAAGTTACCATCCATGTCGGTAATACCTACGGTCTTACCGTTAGCAGTAATGGTAGCACCCATGACAGGCTCACCAGAAGCATCTTTCACTTGTCCCTTAATAGCACCAGATTGTGCAAAGGAACTCGCTGTCAGGAGAAGACCACTTGCAAGGGTCAACGCTCTGAGAGGCAATTTAATTTTTACCTGCTTCATCATTTGCTTGATTTTTAAGT
>NZ_QTXV01000071.1:0-14497 GCF_003461825.1 Prevotella sp. AM42-24
TTATAAAATAAGTTAAACTAAAATGCTGCGGAATTTAGGGTCAATAGGAAGTGATGCTAATGTAGGATTAAATTTTGAAGTTCCTAATACTCTTTCAGTTATTGGAAAATTTGCTTTTTACAAAAGTGCAGTATCTTCCATCAATATACCAAATAGTGTAACAACGATAGGAGAGTCTTGTTTTGCGGAGAATACAAAGTTGGAAAAAGTTACATTGGGTAATGGTTGTAGTGAACTTCCTAAAAATGTATTTAGTGGTTGTTCGCTTCTGTCATCAGTTGTTTTAAGTAATGGACTTGAAACAATTTCTGATGCAGCTTTTTTTGGATGTAAGGTATTAGAGTCAATAAGTATCCCCGGTACAGTTTTGCAGATAGGACAAAACACGGGTGTTTCAAATTTACCTTTCTATAATTGTACGTCATTAAAAAGTGTTAGGTTTGAAGATGGCGCATCAAGCCTTGTTTTAGGTTCTTATTATCGAGATGATAGAGGATATAATGGTACAGGGTTATTCTCGTTTTGTCCTTTGGAAGAAGTTTATATAGGACGTAATATTACTTATATAGATGGTAGATATCCTTTTGAAAAGTATCCTCAATACTATGGCTATTCTGCATTTTATAACCAGCCTAAGTTAGCAAAGGTAACGATTTCTTCAACAGTAACAGAAATACCAGCTTATTTATTCTATAAGAATGCGTCTTTAACATTGACTTCTCTTCCTAAGGTTAAGAAGATAGGAGCATCTGCTTTTCAGGATTGCTCTAAGTTGACGACCTTGAATCTCGGTCAAGATTTACAAGTAGTAGGTAATGATGCTTTCAATGGCTGTTCGAATGTTACTAAGTTGACATTCCCAGATGTAACAACGACGATTGGGGCACGAGCTTTTCAAAATTGTTCCAGTGTAACGGAAGTGACCGTTGGTAAGAGTTTAAAAACTATAGGTGCCAGTGCTTTTCTTAATTGCAAGTCTTTTACCGCCTTGCTCTTGCCAGATGAATTTACAACGATGGGGGAAAGTGCATTTGAAGATTGTATTAAACTAACGGTTGCAAAATTAGGAAAGTCTTTGACCGCTGTGCCTGCTCGCGCTTTCAAAAATTGTATTGCTCTTTCTGAGATGAGAGTACCTGCTACAGCCAAGTCTATAGGTGATGAGGCTTTTTATAACGATTATACCCTTGCTGTGGTTTCTATGAAGGAAGGATTGAAGACCATCGGTGAGAGTGTTTTTTATAATAATAGAGGCATCCTTGAGTTTTCTATTCCTGGTACAGTAACCTCTATCGGACAGAATAGTTTCTATGGCTGTACTAATACGAGTGTTATGTCTTTTGAAGATGGTGAAGGTGTACTGACGATTGATACGAAGAATACACGAAGTGCAAAGATTGATGCTTTAACCAATAATGGTAGTTATCAAGACCGAAAAAATGATTACTTCTATGATTGTCCTATAGAACTACTTTATCTTGGTAGAGATCTGAAGTATGATTATTCCGATAATTCATATATTTATGACTTAGTTAATGGTAACTGGAAACAAGAAAGTCGTGCTTCTGCTCCTTTTGTTAATAGCACTACTCTTGAAGAAGTGCAAATTGGTCCTAAGGTCACTTTTGTTTATAATCATCTTTGTGATGATTGTGACAAGTTGACTTCTGTGTCATTTCCTGTTGGTATTCAAACAATTGGTGGATATGCTTTCAAGGGATGTGACAAATTGGCTTCTATAACTTTCGAGGAGAGTTCTAAACATTCTCTTTCTATTGAAACGGCAGCTTTTAAAGGTTGTGTGGCTTTAGAAGATATCACTTATCCGGGACAACTTTCGGTTTTGGGTAGTAGCGCATACCAAGGTTGTGAAAATTTGAAAAGTGTAATATTCAATAAAAACGAGCAGTATCAGCCTGCTTTATCAATAGGTGACTATACATTTGCCAAATGTCCTCTGATTATAGAATTGTCGTTCCCTGGCAGATTGACATCTATAGGTAGCTTTACTTTTGCATCTTGTATCAGTCTTTCGAATGTTTCATTTGAAGATTCTAACACAGCCGTAAAGTTAGGTTATGGTGCATCTTCATTAGAAAACAGTTTGAAATATGACGAAAAACTTCCTTTGTTTGGAAACTGCAATTTGACTTCTCTTTATATTGGAAGAAACATTGATTATGAAACGGTAGAAGCAAAAGGATATTCACCATTTTATAATCAACAATTTTTGACTGATGTCAGGTTTTCACAAGCAGGGACTGTGGCATATTGTAAGGATTACTTGCTTTATAAGGTGAATAATTGCGAATCGCTTATTTTGCCAGAAAGCTTGACTTCTATTGGCAACTGGACTTTCTGTGGAATGAGTAAATTGGGAAGAATAGTTATTCCTAATGCTGTTACTACGATTGGAAAATATGCTTTTGCTGATGATTCTGCGCTTGAAAGTGCTAAGTTGTCAACTTCGTGTGCTTGGTTGCAACAAGGCTTGTTCTCTGAATGTGGAAAATTACAAGCTATAACGATTCCAACGGTAGTAACCAAGATGGACACACAGATGTTTTGTCACCTGTATTTAGAGCCTTATAACTAACCATAACTTACTATGACTAACTAACCATAAGGTCTTGATTTTCAACACTCTTTGATTTTTAACACTTTCTGAGTGCTTTTTGGCAGTTCCCGATTTTCCACATATTTTTGCAGCGTATTTCTACCGTGGAGAATTTGCGGAGCTTTTATTTTGTCATATCGTGAACGTAGTTGACAAGGGTTTACGAGTGGTTACGATAGAGGACAGATTTGAAGCTGATAGGCAAAAAGCGTAATATCGTGGACTGGGTTGACAAAGGTTGTCAATGGTTCACTTCCGTTTACTCCAATGGTGGAATACTCAAATGAATTTGAACAAAGCAATATCAAAGAGTATGAGACCGACAAGAAAATGTGAATTTTGTGGCAAGACATTCGTGCCAAGAAGCGGTATGCAGAAATACTGTTCCGAGGAATGTCAGGCAGAGGCAAAACGTCTTAGGAAGAAAAGACAGCAGGACTTGATTAACGGTATTGAGCCAATCATGGATCTGCAACATCAAGAGTATCTTACATTCTCAAAGGCAGCTGTGCTGATGGGATGCACCCGACAGTATATCTACAAACTTGTGGCTAACGGCAAGTTGAAGGCATCAAGATTGAGCAGCAGAATGGCATTCGTTAGAAAATCTGATATAGAGAAGATGTTTGAGGGTAATCCCTACAAGCGTGTGATTCCTGCCAGCAAGAGCAAGCTCAGTAAAAAGGCAAAAACAGAAAAGCCAATACGAAAGCAGGAACCGACAAAAGGGAAAGAGGAGAATGAGGTGCTTGACTATTATTCGGGCGAGGAAGTGATGTCCATATATAAGGTCAAGAAGTCTTGGCTCTATACATCCGCCAAGCGCAACCAGATACCGATGTGCCGTATCGCTGGCAAGAACTATTACAGCAAACGGCACATTGATGAGTTCTTCGGAACTGCCGTTGACCTCAACAGCATAACGGAATGGGTGACTGCTGATGATGTAGAGGAAGCCTTTAGCATGAGCAAGTCAGCACTTAGGGCATACACCTACCGTCATAAGATACCCACCAAACGTGAGTACGGTCGTACCTATTATTCCAAGGAACATCTTGAAGAACTTCGCAGGACTGACCTCATGAACGATGACAACTATTATACCACCGAACAGATGCAACAGTTGTATGGTCTGACAAGTGCCAACATCTGCCATATCGTGAGAGTTCACCATATCAGTAAGGTAAAAGTGGGCGTAAAAAACCTGCTTTTGAAGACGGATGTGGAACGTGCAATGGCAGAAAGGGCAGCAAAAGGACTGTGATTTCAAATGATTTCATCATTATCCATCAATGACTGTAAATAATTGGAGTCACGGAAGCATCATTCAGTTATTTTGCATTCGCGAAGACAGGCTGCACCTCGGCATAATCCAAATAAATTTGGCTTCTGCTCTCGGTTTGCACTGTCATTGCAGCCGTGAAGAGACACTTCACCATGAATATTCATCAATAAATCAATACAACTATGAGTAATATCTGCAAGACCGTATCATTGCGTACACGCAAAATCAAGGACGGACGCATGCTGTCCTATTATCTTGACTATTATCCAGGCTATCGTGACGAGAGCACGATGAAAGTCATCCGCCATGAGTCGCTTGGCATCTACATCTATGCCAAGCCGAAGAACCAGACGGAACAGAAGTACAACCTCAACCTTACGGCAAGAGCCGAGGCGATACGCTGCCGTCGCTTCGAGGCTATCGTCAACGAGCGTTATGATTTCTTCGACAAGGAGAAGATGAAAGGAGATTTCCTCGCCTACTTCAAGAGACTGGCAGACAAGAAGAACTCCAAGTGGCAACACGTCTATATGCACTTTCGTACCTTCACGCAAGGCAAGTGTACCTTCGGTGAGATAAACGTGGACTTGTGCAACAGATTTCGTGAGTATCTGCTGACAGCACCACAGGGACTGCATAAGAACAGAAAGCTGCATATAAACTCAGCTGCCAACTACTGGTCAACTTTCCGTGCTTCAATCCACACAGCCTATCGTGACCGCAAGATAAAGGAGAACCCGAACGGTTTCTTGGAGCGTATCGAGACAATCCCGACTGACAAGGAGCATCTTTCACAAGACGAGGTTATCCGCTTGGCATCCACACCATGCTCTGCTCCTGCCTTGAAGCGAGCCTTCCTGTTCTCTTGCCTAACGGCTTTGAGAAAGAGCGACATCAAGAAGCTCACTTGGGAAGAAATACAGCCATACGGCAGCGATGGTGTGATGTATGTCACTACACGAATGCAGAAGACAAAGGACATCGTGCATAACCCAATCAGTGAGGAAGCCTTGGAACTGATAGGCTATTCACCAGATAAACGAGGCAAGGTGTTCCCCGATTTCAAAGACTCCATGACACAGGCACCATTGAAGAACTGGCTGAGAGAAGCAGGAATCACCAAGCATATCTCCTATCATTGCTCACGCCACAGCTTTGCCTGTCTCCAGTTGGACGCAGGAACAAGTATTGCGGTTGTGCAGCGTTATCTCGGTCACAAGAATGTGGCAACAACAGAGGTGTATGCCAAGATTTCCGATGCCCAGAAGCGTGCTTCGGTTGGCTGTATCACCTTGAAGAAGTAACCATTTGACAATAACACGCAGAAAAGGACTATTGGAATGATAGTGTTCCAATAGTCCTTTTCTCGTTTTGTTGGTTCTATTTGCTGTCGTGGATAGAACCAATCCGACAAATTCATTCCAATTTCTGTTGATATTGAAGAGGAACTGCAAATTTCCCTTTTCTTTGCCCTTACCTTTGTAGCCAACAATCAGCAACAACTGACGCTAACGAGCTGTTTCAAGTATGATTCAGAGTATGAAATCATATTAGAACGCTAATAAAGCGTAAAAGAAAGAGTGCCAGAGAACGTAAATGCGGCTTTTACATGCTTCTGCATCTAACTTTGTGGAAGTTTTTGAACGAATAACAATAAAACGAATGCAATAATGATAGAAAACAAGACAACTTCAGATTGTACCATCTACGCTTTTGTTGGTACTGCAATTCTCGCCATCTCTCTTGTCGTGGCGATGTATGTAGGCAATGACTTTCACCAAAGTCTGTTTGTCGAGTCAATCATCTTTGTAGGGAGCAACATCCTGCTTTGGGCGATATTCATTTCCATGGTGAATTGTCCCTATGAATTGATGACTATTGGTAGCAACGGCAAGACAAAGAAAAACGTGGTAGAAGCAGAGCCGGTAACAGAACAGCCAATGCATACCTTACCACAAACAGAGCCAGTAAAATACAGCCATGAAGACTATGCCAAGTGTGTAGAGGTACAAGAAAAAGAAGCGCAGGAGGAAAAGGAAAAGCGAACGAGAGCCGTACTTGACTATGTGCATCGTACAATGTCAAGGTTTCTGTATGAGGAAGATTTGAATAAGGTGATAGAGGCAGTCAATGAATGGAGTAACGACACCAACTATACCCCAACAGCAATAAACCGTTTCAAGGAGAATGTTGAGAATATTCCTTTAAGGCACTTCGTGTGGAATATCGCAGAACGTTTGGGTAAACGTGATTACACAATGGCAATGCGAATAGCCTTTGTCAAGACTTTATTTCCAAAGCCGTTTGAAGGCTTGGACTACAGCACATTGAAGAACCTGAAAGCACCATGTTCCAATGATATAATCCCTATTGACGAGCCTGCCAATGGTGGATATGATTTCCATGATGTGACGGAGGAAAAACCTGAATAATCCCCATTGTTAGAGTTATTCCCTCGTGAATGACAAATGACTGTCACGAACCTCAGTAACGGAAGCATCATTCTGTTCCTTTGTCCCAGTTTTTTAGAACAACTTGTATATGACAAAGGAATTAACTTTCAACGACCTTCCAATGGTCGTTGCCCAGCTTCGGGACGAAGTGGTGGGCATGAAGCAGATGATCATCAGTCTGCAATCACAGAACAAGCCACACAAGGCGAATACGCACATACCTATGAGTGTGGAGGAAGCATCGGCATATCTCAAAATGCCGATGGCAACTCTCTACATGAAACTTGGAAACGGAAGCATTCCTGCCACCAAGCCGGGCAAGCGTTACTGCCTTTATCAAGATGAACTTGACAAGTGGCTGGAGACTAACCGCAAGAATCCTGTACCTCTTACAGCTGAGGAGGAGAATGCAGCCATTCTTGCAGGAAACAAGCGCAAGCCGAAACCCTTAAACTGGTGATGTCATGGATGCGCTTGAAATTTGTAACAAGCTACGCTCGGAGGCTTCGGGCGTAGCCACTTCTGGAATTCCGCTTGACGTATTCCCCCAGAAGATGCAGCAGATGATTCTTGATTTGGCAAGGACGGAGAACTATTCCATTGAGTTTACCGCTACTTCCCTTATATCCGCTATGGCAGCAGCCGTCGGCAACTCCTGCTATATCCGGATTAAAGGCAATTGGATTACTTCACCTATCCTATATGTCATTCTTGTTGGCAGACCAGGAGTCGGCAAGACGCCACCTTTGAACTTTGCCTACAAGCCGTTGCACGACATTGATACTGAAGAGCACCATAAGTTCAAGGCTCTAAAGAATGAGTATGCAGCCATTGTGGAGAGAAACAAGGGCAAAAAACGGACGGAATGGGAATCGTTACCTCCAGTGCCAGTCCTGCATAAGAATATCATGAATGACTTCACGCCAGAGATTCTGATGCGCAATCACGATGCCAACCTCAGAGGTGTGGCAGTTGTGGTGGATGAGATAATGGGGCTGTTCAACACCATCAACCGATACAACAACAGTTCTTTTGTACAACAGATGCTGTCGGCTCACAATGGCTTGCCAGTAGATGTGTCTCGTTGTAATCTTGATTGTCCTTTACGCATTGACTATCCTTGCATACAGATTGTAGGAACTATCCAGACTGGTATTGTGCATGAACTTTATGATATGGGATTCAAGAAGAATGGTTTTCTTGACCGTTTTCTGATCACATGCCCAAAAGGTTTGAAGATAGCTCCTTGGGTTAAGGTTCCAAAACAAGATGCTGCAATCATTGAAAGACCATTCCGTGTATGGAAAGAAATCATAGACAAGGCTGTGGCTCTTCCTTTTACGGAAGGCATCTTCAATGTTCTTGACTTCTCTGATGAAGCCATTGATATATTCTATGATTGGCAGAATGAGGACATTGAACGGCAGAATGCCATTACGGATGAAAAAATGATAGACTCACGTGCTGCAAAAGTTCCTTTGAACACGGCTCGGCTTGCCTTGATATTCCAACTGTTCCGTTGGGCTTGTGATGAGTCTCACAAGGATTTTGTTGATGCGGAGTCCGTGAATGCAGCCATACGGATGAGCGATTACTTTGAGAAGTCATACAAAAGGATGGATGACCTCGTTTTAACCGAGGCTACCGACCCTGTGAAGAAACAGGTACTTGACTCGTTGGGAAACAAGTTCGTAACTGCTGAAGCAGTAAAGGCTGGAGCGGATTTCGGTTTTGCAAGACGTACTGTCATGTATATGCTCAAAGACTTCTGTCAGAGAAACTTTATCATCAAAGACAAGCAAGGCAATTATGAGAAAGTTCAGAAGTAGAACCACCACCTTGCACCGTTTGCACTTTGCACTTCTTGCACTCTTGCACAAAAGATGCTGCATTTTGTGCCAAACAAGTGCAAAAGTGCAGAAAGTGCAAGGTGCAATAAGTGCAGAGCCTTATGAGTGAGTATAGATTCCATCTACAGAAATACAAGCTGGGCAACCGATATGCTTGCCCTCAATGTGGGCGTAAGCGTTGCTTTGCAAGATATATTGACGAGCAAGGACAGATTGTATTCCCTGACAATGTGGGGCGTTGTGACCATGAACAGAGTTGTGGCTACCATTATTCTCCATCTGATTATTTCAAGGACAATCCCGATGCCAGCTGCAATGATGATTGGAGATATAAAACACCAATCAAAGAGTGCAGGAAAGAGAAACCTCTTCCAACTTTCATTGAAAATAAGTTGATGGAGCAAACACTGCATGGCTATTCTGTCAATCCTTTGTACCGATACATTTCAACGGTCTTTGGTAAAGTGGAGACAGAACGGCTGTTTGCCTTGTACAAGGTCGGCACTTCAAAGAAATGGGGCGGTTCAACTATCTTTTGGCAGATAGATGTCAATGGGAATGTGCGCACTGGCAAGATAATGAAGTATGATGACAAGACAGGACACCGCATCAAGGAACCCAACAGTCTGGTGACTTGGGTACACTCTGAACTGAAACTGCCTGACTTTACACTTCGGCAGTGCTTCTTTGGCGAACATCTGTTGACTGATAAAACCACGACCAAGACAATAGCCATCGTGGAGAGCGAAAAGACAGCCATCATTGCCACACACTTCATATCTGATTTCGTATGGTTGGCTACTGGAGGCATGAACGGATGTTTCAATAAAGATGCAGTCGAAATCCTAAGCGGTCGGGAGGTTGTTTTGGTTCCAGACCTTGGGGCAACGGATAAGTGGAAAAGCAAACTTCCGTTGCTGCAATCAATATGCAAACAAGTTCTTGTCAGCAACATCTTGGAAGACAATGCCACCGATGAACAAAAGACCAATGGTCTTGACATTGCCGACTTCCTGCTGATGACGGAAACGCCACAAATGGCGCTACAAAGGCTGATAAAGAAACATCCGCCACTCCAACATCTGATAGACAGCCTCGGGTTGGTGTTGGTGGAAGAGCCATAGCACTACTGGCAGCAGTTATAACGAGTTCGCTTGCGAACATATCCCTTGGGTGGAGCCTAATACACCGAGCAAGCTCAGTAATTAGGGCAAACAGCCATTATATGTGTACAGCAAGCTGAATTTCATATGTACAATCAATTAAAACAAGCAATTTTATGAGCGATAATAAGAAACAGATGATGGACATTCAAAAGGTCAAGTCTTTTAGCGTTGCTGTCAGCGATGAGCATCAGCGCAATTGGGGAGATGATCTCTTTTCAAGGAAGGAGAATGATCCAAAATACAACTATGACCGTAGTCGCACCCGACTTAACTTTCAGGTGTCGAAAGGCGGAGAACTTGGACCAGTGGATAAGACCAAGTCCATAACAGACAAAATCGAGCAAGCCATCAAGAACAGAGTGACAGGCAGAGTGAATGCCACGTCAAACCGTGCCGTGAGCCTTGTCTTTGGTGGTAACCGTGAGCAGATGCGCAAACTCGCATTTGGCGACCAGCCAATCAGTGAGAACGGCAGCAACTGGGATGTTGACAGTTGCAGTGGCATAGACAGATGGGCAAAGGACATATATGACTTTTGTTGTCGGGAGTTTGGTGAAGAAAATGTCGTTTCGTTCATTGTTCATTTAGACGAACTAAATCCTCATGCACATGCGGTCATTGTCCCCATCACAAAGGACGGCAGACTTAGCGCAAAAGATATGTTTGGTGGAAACGACATGAATCAAGCAAGAACAAGGATGCGTGAACTTCATAGCCGACTTGCAGAGGTTAATGAAAAGTATGGACTGGAACGTGGCGATGACATCACCATAACTGGATCTAAGCACAAGTCAACAGAAACTTATCGCAGGGAGTTGGCTGATGAATGCCGCACTTTGTCAAATGAAGTAGGCATGAAGAAGACGCTTCTTTCAGGTCTTAATCGTAGCATCACAAAAGCAGAGACCAAAATCAAGGCTCTGCAGACTATGGTCAGCAATCTGGAGAAAGCGGAAGCAGAGAAACAAGCGACCATAGCCGAACTTGAAGATTACATGAAGAATCATCTTAGTGATGCTATTGAGATAAAGGCAAAGATTACCGCCACCAGAAAGGAACTCTGGGATGTTCGTGACAAATTGAACGACAAAAAGATGAAACTTGCGCAGGCTAAGTTGCAACTTGATGAGTTGCAGAAGAATACCTTCCACATCGAAGCAAGAAACAGGGAGATTAAAGCCGATTTTGAAAAAACAGCTGTTTCATACCAGCAACAGATGATCAATAAAATATGGGCGCAGGCTGGTATGAAGGCGTTGGCAGAGATAGCAGACATCTATCCTCGTATGACGAGCATTCACGACAGCAGCCTATTTGACGACAGCTTTGCAATGGACTTCATTAATTATGGCGACAAAATTATCTATTGTGCAATGTACCTCTACATCGGCTACGTCAACGAGGCTACCAACTTTGCTGAAAGCCAAGGTGGTGGCGGTAGCGACACTAAAGACTGGGGACGTGAGAAGGACGAAGATGAGATAGAATGGATAAGACGATGCTTGCGACAGGCGACAAAGATGATGAAGCCAATGAAGAGAAAAGGCTTGAGTAGATAAAATATTAAGGGAGGAGCGCATTTCGAATACGCCCCTCCCAAATTATTTTACAACTCGCAATGATCTTGCGAATCACTATCCTTAGTAACGACTTGAATAGTGAGACGAGTGTGAGCTATGCGAGCTGTGAGAACTGTGTGAAGAATGAGAACTATGCGAATAGTGACCCGCAAGAGAACTCTTTACCATGTCAATGGCTTTCTGCAAAACCAAAGGCTGGTTCTTCTGCTTCTCAATTTGTGTTGTTTCGTCATTATTGCCCAATACGTTCATGATGTTATCAGAAACGTTGGCGCAATAACTCGTTGTAGCGATAAATGCCGAAACAATCAAAAACATTAGTCTCTTCATTGATACCTCCGTTTTTAAATTTGACAATATTGTTAATAATTCACTCTGTACATGAATTTGTACATTCTATTTTATGGATATGTGTACTTATGTTATTTTTATTTGTCGAGAAAAAACCTCCACATTCATTTTTGAGAACACATCCGTCGCAGACTGGAAGATAGACATCTTTCCATTCGCTAATTGATTGCTTTGCAAATGGACGCAATTCTGGTGGAAGCACACATAATTGAGCATTGTAGATATAAGTCGTTATACCTCTGTCGTTCAAAAGGAGTACAGCTTCTCTCAGCTCATTATTATAGCTATATGGATCTATCCACAAGTCTTTTAAATTCGTCTCTGCCAACCCTGTAGTTTCCATCTGCATAAAAGCTACCTGGGTGACAAATGGGAAATTATGATAGATATAATCAGCCAACTGTGGCAATCTCTTATAGGTCTGTTTGTGGATAACCACCCTCAGACCTATCTGTTGCCCGAATTGTGCCAAATTATACAAACCTTGAACCGTTTTGTAAAACGTCTTAGCTCCTACTATATGGTTATGGATAGAAGCTATATCTGAAAAGATAGGAATGTCTATTTGTAAATCATGATGGTTGCAAGCTGCTAACTTTGCAGCGTAGTCAATATCTGCAAATTTCACTCCATTGGATAGTATGCTTATGGCAGCTTTAGGACATGATTTTTTAATTTGGCGTATAATCTCAAATAATCTGTCACCAATCATAGTTGGCTCACCACCAGTAATTCCGACTTCTTGTGTATTCTTATCGAACAGTTTAATCAAATTCAGATTAAAATCAGTTCTGTCCTTCTCTTGCTGCACTGGAGGTTGAGGACACATGATACAGCGATGATTGCAACGAGCAGTAGCAAAGATTGCATTGGATGCAGAATTGATTTCATATAGAAAACACACCTCTCCATTAGGGGATATGTTTATCACGTCACCTTCATTGAAGTCTGAAATATTGTCAACTTTTATATATGGTGTAGATGTATTGGCAGAGAAATCATGTGTTGAAATGATAGCCTTGTAACCTTTAGGCATATTCTGCTCATTGGTAACAAGGATATATGCTGAACGGTTTAATATATTTTTACCGCTAAGTGTTATTCGTCCAAGAAGCTCCTGTGCGTTAGAGTTGTATAATGAATTTAATTGTTTCATATCTCACTATTTTATCCAAGACCAAAATATTCTATTTATCTCAGGGTCATGCTTTTGAAGAAGTTCAAAGAGATAATGCATAATAGCTTTGTTCTTCTTGCACATCTCGTTTGTAGGACGATGACCAACCATATCTCCTTGCTCTGACATGTTTCTTACAGGGTCTGCACCACAGTAAGGTTGGAATACACATTCTGCGCATTCGGGCAAGCATTCATTGCAAGCATTGCTTATAATCTCATGCAACTTTTCTCCATTGAACATGGTTTGATACGAATCTTCGTTCACATTGCCAAGTCTGAAATAATAGTTTTTGAAACGAGCCATCATTCTTCCTTCATCGGCAACATACACACTGCCATCATAATCATATATAGCTCCAGCTATGCCAACACCTGCAGGAGATTGCAAGTCTACGAACCCCGTTGCGAAAGGTGTGAGAATCCTACGCAGAAGCAAGGCTGCATACCCTTCTACAAAGAATATTCCCTTCTTGTTTAGTTCAATGATATAATCCAGTCCCTCTTTGTAGTTCTTTACGAAATCTTCTATCGGGTAGGCAATCTTGTCCTTATGCTGTTTTGCAAAGCCGTAAGGATTCAGAGCTCTTAGGAAAATATTATGGAATCCCAATCTGATGTATTCGTCTATGATGTCCTTGAATCTTCCGAGGCTATACTTTGAAGTTGTCATTAAAGCGGATGCACATTCATCATCGCCCCAAATACCACGAATCATCTGTAGATTTTTCTCAAAGATAACATGGTGGTCAAGATTCTTATTCTGGAGAGGTCTGTTAGTGTCATGCAAATCTTTTGGACCATCCAAAGATGTAGAAATCATACAATTATGCTTCTTTAGGTACTTGACCATCTTCTCATTGAGCAAAGTAAGATTGGTGCAGATGACAAATTCTAATTCACGTTTCTTGAATAAGTTTTGCCATTCAGCTTCTTCTATGATATACTTCACCATTTCAAAATCGGTAGATGGGTCACCGCCCTGAAACTCTATTTTGATACATGGAGAAGGGGACATGAAGATAGTTTTGACAACCCGTTGGCGGAATTAATTTAGCGCATACTTAACCCTGCCAATCGGTCTGTTGTTTACATAATTAATATATTGCAAGACTGTAAATGCGCTGATTTTCCCGATGATTCGGGTAAACAGTCCTGGTGTTTGCTTAGCATAGTTTCGGAAGAGCATGAAGTGATCACAAAGTTGAGAGAAATTTGTCTCGATTCTCTTCCTCGCCTTAGCATAAGGCTTAAATGTTGGTCGCCAATTCTTCATGTTCAAGCGATATGGAACTTCCAACTTGATGCCTACAGAAGAAAACAAGTCTTGCTGTAGTTCCGCACTGAGGTAAGCACGATCGCCAAGGATGCAACAGTCATGGAATTGAAACTTTACATCTTTAAGAAAATGAATGTCATGAACATTAGCTGGACTCAGGTCATACGAGTGGATAACTCCACTTAACCCACAGACAGCGTGGAGCTTATACCCAAAGTAGTATATCTTCTGAGTAGCGCAATAGCCAAATGCAGGAGAGTTTGTTACGTCTGTTCCTTTCATCTTGCAACGCAAGCCTCTGGACAAGCGACACACCTCTATTGGTTTGGAATCTATGCAGAAATATTCTTCTGCACCATCCATCTTTGACGCTATGCGCTTACGAATCTTCTCACATAGTTCCGCAGTGAACTTTCGCCTGTCATTGAACTGGCGTCGAGAAATCAGATTTGGCATATCTGCCTTATACTCCTTCAGCCTATCGAACAAGTTGTTTTCACTGTCGATGCTAAGATGCTCGGCTGTCAAGCTCAAAGCAACAACTTCGAGGTCTGAAAAACGTGGTACGACTCCAGGGCGAGGAATATTTCCTAGCTCATTAACTAAATTTTTGGAGAAATCCTTGCATATCTCAAGAATTTTTACGAAATTTGCATACAAGTTGTGCATAGCGTGAAATATATAACTTTATAATTGGACACTACAAAGTTACTTAAAATCAACGAGATGCACAACTTTTT
>NZ_QTXV01000072.1:0-14301 GCF_003461825.1 Prevotella sp. AM42-24
AGCTGCTTAGCCATTATCTCAAATTTTAACGAACTATTGAAATAAAAGATATGATCAAGAAAAGCATTACTTTCATGTCTCTCGCGCTGGCGTTCTCTACCATGTGCCAGGCGCAGAGCCGAAAAATAATAAATTTGCCATCGTGGGATTTCTCCCGCGATGGCAAAGTGTGGTCTCAGGTAGCCGTGCCTCACGACTGGGCTATCTCGGGTCCTTTCGATAAGAAATGGGACCTGCAGATGGTGGCTATTGAGCAGAATGGTGAGAAAGAGAAGTCTGAGAAGTCAGGCCGCTCGGGTGCGCTGCCTTGGATAGGTGAGGGGATGTATAAGATGAACTGGACGGCTCCAAAGGGTTACAAGCGTGCCGTCTTGGTTTTCGATGGTGCCATGAGCCAGCCTGTAGTCACCGTAAATGGAAAGGAAGCTGGCAAGTGGGCATATGGTTACAATGCTTTCCGTATCGACATCACTTCTTTTATCCAGTTTGGCAAGAATAATCTGATAGAGGTACATCTTAATAATGTAGAGGAGAGTAGCCGATGGTATCCAGGCGGTGGCCTTTACCGTCCGGTATCTATTGAACTGTATGGCAATGAAAACTTCTCTACCTGGGATACTTTCGTGCGTACTTTGAAAGCCAACAGACAGGAAGCTGAAGTAGAGGTAAATGCTCTTTTGGATGGAAAGATAGGTAAGTCTGGCAAGACAGTCATCGCCTTGCTTGATGAGAAAGGTACTAAGGTAGCTGAGCAAACCATCCAGGGTGCTACTCCAGAAATCAAGACTACCCTGAAGGTAACAAATCCTCAGCTCTGGTCTCCGGAATCTCCTTATCTCTATCAGGTGAAGTTGACCCGATATGAGGGAAAGAAGGTGGCTGATGTCCAGACCTTGAAGACCGGTATCCGTACCATCTCGGTATCCAGGAATAATGGATTCCAGCTCAATGGAATCACCCGCAAGATCAAGGGTGTCTGCCTGCACCACGACCTTGGTCCGTTGGGAGCAGCAGAGAACAAGGCTGCCCTCATCCGCCAGATCAAGACGATGAAGGAGATGGGTTGCGACGCCATCCGTACAGCCCACAACATGCCTTCTACCATGCAGATGGAAATCTGTGATTCCCTCGGCATGATGGTAATGGCTGAGAGCTTCGATATGTGGATTTATCCTAAATGTAAGAATGGTTATGCCAAGTTCTTCAAGGAATGGAGCGATAAGGACATCACCAACTTGGTGAAGCATCATCGTAATCATCCAAGCATCATCATGTGGAGCATCGGCAACGAGATTCCTGAGCAGTGGAGCAAGGAAGGTATGGAGATAGCCAAGCATCTGCAGGACCTCTGCCATCAGTATGATCCATCTCGTCCTGTCATTCAGGGTATGGATAAGGCTGAGGCTGCTTTAAAATCAGGCTTTGCACAGGTGATGGATGTTCCCGGTTTCAACTATCGTGTACATAAATATTATAAGAATATAGGGCAGTTGCCTCAGGGATTCCTTTTGGGTTCCGAGACGGCATCTACAGTCAGCTCTCGTGGCGTGTATAAGTTCCCGGTTGAAGTGCGTGCCAGCGACAACAACCCATACCCGGATGGTCAGTGCTCCAGCTATGATACAGAGTATTGTTCTTGGAGTAATCTTCCAGATGATGATTGGAAGATGCAGGATGATTACAGTTGGGTGATCGGTGAATTTGTCTGGACGGGTTACGACTATCTGGGCGAGCCTACTCCTTACGATACCTACTGGCCAAGCCGCAGCAGCTACTTTGGCATCTGCGACCTCGCTGGCCTTCCAAAGGATAGATATTATATGTATCGTTCCCGCTGGAATGAAACTCAGCATACCACCCATCTTCTTCCTCATTGGAATTGGGCAGGTCGTGAGGGACAGGTAACTCCGGTTTATTGCTATACAGATGGTGTGGAAGGTGAACTTTTCGTGAATGGCAAGAGCCAGGGCAGAGTGCGCAAGGACAAGTCAAGTCGATTGGACCGCTATCGCCTCCGCTGGAATAATGTGAAGTACGAACCAGGTGAGATTCGCGTGGTTACCTACAATCAGTATGGTGAAAAGGTAGGCGAGGACGTGAAGCGTACAGCCGGAGAACCAGCGCAGATGAAGTTCAGCGTGGAGACTCCAGCCCATGAGCCTATCGCCTGCATGGTAGAAGGCTGCACCGATGAGCATAACGTGCTGCTGAATGCCGATGGCAACGATCTTGCATTTGTCACCGTGAGTCTCTTGGATAAGGATGGCAATGAGTGTCCGCTCGCCGATGACGAACTGACTTTCGAGGTAACTGGCGCTGGAATCTTCAAGGCTGCATGTAATGGCGATGCTACTTCGCTTGAGTCTTTTACACAGCCACAGATGAAACTTTTCAGTGGTAAACTGGTAGTCGTTGTACAAAGTAAAAAACAGAAGGGTGATATCACGCTCAAGGTGAAAGATACCCAGAGAAATATAGAAAAGACGATGGTCTTGAAGTGTATTTAATTCTTTTTATGCCAATATGTTTGCGAGTATGCTTAATAATGTGTATTTTTGCACTTATGAAGTTGACTCTTAAGCATATTGGCATGTTTTTTATCATGCTTTTTTTGAGTTGTGCTCTTAATGCACAGCGTTTTGTTAATGTGTCTTTAGATGGGGCACAGACGGTTTGTTCTATCCAGCAAGACGGTCAGGGCATGATGTGGCTTGGTACAGAGAATGGACTTTACTGCTATGATGGTTATCATAGTTATAAGCAATATACAGAGCATACTTTTTCTAATACCCGCGTTTATGCAATGGCTGTAGATAGAGAGCAGTTATTTCTCGCTACAGACAAGGGTATGATGTGCTTCAATCTGCAATCTAATTCTTATGTACAGCCGTCTGCTGATGCAACAAAGGATAGTGGAAGAAAAAGCACTTTGGAACAGAGAGCGATTCTCCTGAAATACAGACAGATAGTTTTTGGCAGCGAAGTATATGCTTTGCTGGATACACCTAAGGGATTGCTCGTGGGAACTCTATCGGGTTTGTATTCAGTAAAAAAGCAGGCTTTAAACGGAAAGAATTCTTGGGCGAAATTGAACAAGCAACGTATCCTGCTTCCCGACAGTCAGCAACCTCTTGTCAATGCCTTGGCTTACGATGCCAAGCGCCGTTGCTACTGGATAGGTACAGAAGGTGCCCTGTATTGTGCAGACTTACAACTGAAGAATTTTACCAGGATTTCTCAGTTGAATGGTAATTCCGTCAAGTGTTTGGCAGAAGAATCCAATGGCAATCTGTATATTGGAACAGATAATGGACTCTATCGCCTGTCTTTGGACAATTCCATTCTGCATTTCGAGCACGACTCCCGTGATGCTTCTTCCATTCCTAATAATATCGTCTGGTCTTGTTTTGTGGATAAGTGGCAGAATGTGTGGATAGGAACGGATAATGGTCTATCCCGTCTTTCCACGCATACTTATTTCCAATATACCTCGCTTGATAAGATAACTCTTTCGGGGGAAGGTAACTGTCTGCATGAAATTTGTCAGACCAGAGATGGAGAATGGTGGTTGGGAGGAACCAATGGCTTGATTCGTTTTGGAATGAATGCCAGTCAAAATGCATCGGATGGCAATGTTGCCTGGTATAAGCAGAACAGTTCGTCTTATCCCCTGAGTCATAATCGTGTTCGCAAAATCTATGAAGATCGCAAGGGGGACGTATGGGTATGTACGGATCATGGAGTCAACTACTACAATCGCCAAACCAAACAGATGCATAACTTTATCGTCTGCGACAAGACTGGCAAATATTCTACAGCCTGGGCATACGATGTGCTGGAAGATAAGCTGGGCAGAATGTGGATGGCTTCCTATATGGGAGGCATCTTTGTCATCAGCAAGCAGAGACTTCTGTCTTTGATGGCTCAGGCTTCAGGTTCTATTACTATCGTGGCTGATTATCATTTCTCCGACCAAGGTAAGAATGCACTCTCTGGTTTACATGTAGGACAGATGGTGATAGATGCACAAGGTATGGTTTGGGCTTCCAGTTTCAGTAGCTTGGACCGTATCAATCCGCAAACCATGAAGGTGGTTCCTGTTGAGCACAAGGATGATATCAACTATTTGATGGCTGATTCTAAGGGAAATGTCTGGGCAGGTGGAAACACAGAGGTGAAATGTTTTGTGATAAATCCTTCTGCCAACCACTCGCAGCTGAAGACGAAGACATGGAAGATAGGCGGAAAAGTGATTACTATGTGTGATGTGGATGGCAAGACCTGGGTGGTATGCGGTAAGGAATGTTGTGTCATCGATTTGGATGGCAAGAGTTCCCGTTTCAAGATTCCTTCTTCTATTGCTCCTTTAGCCATTTTCTATTCTAAGGCTCAGCACATGGTAATGATGGGTGGCAACGATGGCTATATCTGTCTGCGTGCCGATATGCCGATGGAGAAAGGGTTGCAGACCAAACTGATGTTGGCAGGTATTGTGGTCAATGGAAATCAATGGCAAGATGCAGCTCCTCGCAATATGAAGGAGTTGGAACTTGCAAGTGATGAGAATAGCTTTACCCTTCAGCTGACAGATCTTCCGTTCTCCGACCATCCTTCTGCTGTTTATGCTTATCGGTTGGAAGGTAGTGATTACGACTGGCATTATCTGAATAAGAAAAGGTTGGATATCAGCTATAATGGTTTGCCATATGGTAATTATCATCTGAAGGTGCATGTCGTGGATGGTGAGGGTAATATAGGAGCCGAAGTGTATTCTCTTGATATTACGATATTGCCACCATGGTATCTTTCTATTTGGGCAAAGTTAGTTTATCTTTTGTTGGCTATTGTATTGGCTTGGGGAATCATGAAATTCTATCTGGTGCGTGAGCGCCTGGTGGAGGAACGCAGGCAGAAGACTGAAATCCTGGAGCAGGTAGAGGCACGTATCAGTTTCTTCAATCGTCTGTCAGAGGATTTGAAGACCGCCGTGACTCATCGCTCATTTGATGAGATTCTGGAACTTACCAACCGTTATTTAGGTGTGAAGATAGAGAAAAAGGAGGCAGAAGTACCTGCTTTAAATACTGCAGACCAACGGCTTCTGAAGGAGATTACCGAGACGATAGAGACCCACATGATAGACTCAGACTTCAATGTGACCACCTTGCAGGAGATATTAGGTATTGGAGGCAAGCAATTGTATCGTAAGTTGAAGGCGATGACAGGAAAAACTCCTGTAGAGTATATCCGTGAACTCCGAATGAACAAGGCTGCCGTGATGTTGAAAGAAGGTAAGTTCAGCGTTTCTGAAGTGATGTACACGGTGGGCTTCTCCAACAACAGTTATTTCTCTAAGTGCTTCTCCAAGGCTTTTGGTATGACGCCGACAGAGTATATGAAGAGTTAAGTGAAGAATTAAGTGAAGAGTGAAGAACGAAGAGTGAAGAATTCAATAGTAATTAGGGTATGAAGACGATACAACCGATATTGACCATTACGGGTTCTGACAGTACGGGTGGTTCTGGTGTTCAGGCAGACATCAGGACGATCTCTGAGTTGGGAGGCTATGCAGTTTCTGCCATCACCTCCATTACCGTGCAGAATACCTTGGGTATTCAGGCATTCTTTGATATTCCAGCCGAGATTGTTTCGGGACAGATAGAGGCTATCATGAACGATATTCAACCGAGCATTGTGAAGGTGGGTATGATTCGTCGGGTGGAGACGCTTGAGGTTGTGATCGATGCCCTGACGAAATATCGCCCGGATTATATTATCTATGCCCCTGCCATCTGGTCAAGTAATGGTGATGCGCTGATGACGGAGGATGTGGTAAGTCAGATCAAGTATCGTTTGCTGCCGCTCTGTTCCGTGGTGGTTGCCCGAAAGAAAGAAAATGATATTATTCTGCAAGACACCAAGTTGCTGCGCATGGCTGAGGGTCATGGAATGCAGGTGTTTCTGCTCGACAATGCCAATTCGCATGGTCTTACCAACCGTTTTTCTTCTGCCCTTGCCGTGTATCTGAACCAGGGGAACAAGATGGAGGAGGCTTTGGGGATGGCACAGGGTTTTATCAATGTAGAGTTGACACGTGAGAGTAATCTGCAGGGTCGTAGTTCGGAACTCTATAATCAGTTTATCTCTCAGGTCAATAATTTCTGTCGCACTTATAGTGATGTGCATTTCTATGCGGATCAGTTGAATGTGAGCAGCCGTTATCTGGCTCAGGTTACCCGCCGTATCTCTGGTAAGACACCGAAGGCAATCATTGACGAGTATATCGTAAAGGAAATAGAACGTGAACTTTCTACTACAACCCATACTGTACAGGAAATAGCCAATACCTTCGGTTTCTCATCCCAGGCTCATCTCACCAAGTTTTTCAAGAAAATGAAAGGAGTTACTCCTTCTGCTTTCAGACAGAAGGGGTAGAAGAACTGTACTTTATACATTTGGGAATAGTACTTATACATTTAGGAATAGCCCTTTATACAAAATGACGCAAAGTTTGTAGAAATCAGAACTTTTTTCTTGTTTTTCATCGAAAAGTGTTTCCTTTGTAGCCGTAATTAAGAAAATGAATAAAATTATGGCAGAAAATAGACAAGAATTGAACCGCAACTTGGCTCAGATGCTCAAGGGTGGTGTGATCATGGACGTAACAACTCCAGAACAGGCAAGAATCGCAGAGGCAGCAGGTGCATGTGCAGTAATGGCTTTGGAGCGTATTCCAGCAGATATCCGTGCAGCAGGTGGTGTTTCTCGTATGAGCGATCCTAAGATGATCAAGGGTATTCAGGAGGCTGTTTCTATCCCTGTAATGGCTAAGTGCCGCATCGGTCACTTCGCTGAGGCTCAGATTCTTCAGGCTATCGAAATCGACTATATCGACGAGAGCGAGGTGCTCTCTCCAGCAGATAATGTTTATCATATTGACAAGACTCAGTTTGATGTACCATTCGTTTGTGGTGCCAAGAACTTGGGCGAGGCACTCCGCCGTATCGCTGAAGGTGCTACTATGATTCGTACCAAGGGTGAGCCAGGAACAGGTGATGTTGTTCAGGCTGTTACCCACATGCGTATGATGCAGAGCGAAATCCGCCGTTTGGTTTCTATGAGCGAGGATGAACTCTACGAGGCTGCCAAGCAGTTGCAGGCTCCTTACGACCTGGTGAAGTATGTTCACGAGAATGGTAAGTTGCCAGTAGTTAACTTTGCAGCAGGTGGTGTGGCTACTCCTGCCGATGCTGCCCTGATGATGCAGCTCGGTGCTGAGGGTGTATTCGTAGGCTCTGGTATCTTCAAGAGCGGTAACCCTGCTAAGCGTGCTCAGGCTATCGTGAAGGCAGTTACCAACTACAACGACCCTAAAATGTTGGCTGAGTTGAGTGAGGATCTCGGTGAGGCGATGGTTGGTATCAACGAGCAGGAGATTGCGCTCCTCATGGCTGAAAGAGGTAAGTAATAGATGATGATGTTTTAATTGGAAGGCCCCTCCTGAAAAGAAGGGGCTTTTGTATTAGGAAAAATATGAGAATAGCAGTATTAGCTTTACAAGGGGCTTTTGCTGAGCACAGACAGAAGTTGGCTCAGTTGGGTGTGGATAGTTTTGAGGTGCGCCAGTTGAAGGATTGGGAGCAGCCTAAGGATGGCTTGATTATTCCTGGTGGCGAGAGTACTACCCAGGCAAAACTCTTGAATGAACTCGGATTGATGGAACCTGTGAAGGAGGCCATTGCAGCAGGCTTGCCTGTTTATGGTACTTGTGCTGGTTTGATTCTTCTTGCCAAGAAGATAGAGGGTGAGCCAAGTCATCGCATTGCTACCATGGATATCACGGCTTTGAGAAATGCCTATGGTCGCCAGTTGGGCAGTTTCTACATCGAGGCTCCGATGAAGGGCATTGAGGGCAATATTCCTATGACTTTCATCCGTGCTCCATATATTAAAGAAGTGTGGGGAGATGCCGAGGTTCTTGCCGAAGTAGATGGCAAGATTGTAGCTGCCCGTCAGGGTAACCAGCTCGTTACCGCCTTCCATCCGGAATTGAACGAAAGTTTAGAGATACACAAGTATTTTCTGGGTATGTGCAAGAAGTAGGCTTCATCCTAAGATGAAATAGGCTTCGTTGGCCGATGAAACAGGCTTCATTGGCACATGAAGCTATATTGCAAAGTATCTTAGGATACATTGCCAAGTATCTTAAGATACATGAGCAAGTATCCTAAGATACTTTTTTATTGAATGTCTGATACTTTTTTCCGATAAATGTTTGCCGTTTACAAATATTCATCGTATCTTTGCATTATGAAATCTTCGTTACGTAAAACTCATAATGACGTAAATGCTTATGGTACAGGTAAATCCATTTATTATAGAAGGCTATCTTTCGCCGGAATACTTCTGTGATAGGGTAGAGGAAACAGCTCTTCTTACCCGCCATTTGACCAATCGATGCAATGTGGCATTGATTGCGCCAAGACGTTTGGGTAAGTCGGGACTGATTTATAATTGTTTTCAGCAAGAAAACATCCGGGATCAGTATCATTGCATCTATATTGATATTTATGATACGAAGAATTTGAACGAATTAGTCTATGCGCTGGGCAAGGGAATCTTGACGGCACTCAAGCCAAAGGGCAGGAAAGTATGGGAATTTTTCTTGAATATGCTCCAGTCTCTGAAGTCAACTATCTCTTTTGACATCAATGGAAATCCGGAGTGGAGTGTTGGTTTGGGAGATATTCAGGCTCCGGATATTACGCTGGATGAGATCTTCGCTTATCTCGAACAGGCAGATAAACCTTGTCTGGTGGCGATAGATGAGTTTCAGACAGTTGCAAACTATCCAGAGAAAACCGTTGAGGCAACCTTGCGTAAGCGAATACAGAATTGCCACAATGCAAACTTTGTCTTTTCTGGTTCCAAGCGTCACATGATGGCTTTGATGTTTACGTCTCAGTCTCGTCCTTTCTATCATAGTTCGAGCATCATGGGGTTAGAGGCTATCAATGAGCAGACTTACTTGGCTTTTGCCAATCATCATCTTTCCAAAAATCACAAGGAGATTAGTGCTGAGGCTTTTGCTTATTTATATCATCGTTTCGATGGCATTACATGGTACGTCCAGTATGTTCTCAATATGCTTTATACTTTCATCACCGACAAGCCGTTGTTGGAAGAAGATGATGTTAAGTTTGCGATTGATGGCATTCTTGCCCAGCATCGCTTTGCCTATCAAGCGTTGATATACCAGTTGACAGCCAAACAGAAGCAGGTGCTCACGGCTATCGCTTTGGAAGGAAAACCCTCTTCTCTGATGTCTCAAGAGTTTTTGCAGAAGTATCATCTTGGTGCAAGCACCGTGCAAGGTGCGGTCAAGACTTTGCTTGACAGAGATTTTATCACGCAAGATGATGGGGTATTTCAGTTATGCGACAAGTTTTTGGAGCTGAGTTTAAGGGGATAAAAAAAGGAAGCAAATGTATGAATTTTAACGATGCGTTTTATAGTGGTCTAACGATGCGCTTTATTAGGTGCTAATGATGCGCATCGTTAAGGTGCTGAACAGATATTTAATGATACACGAGTTTCTGTAGTAGATTTTTTAGTTAAAAATGAATATGAACTAAATAATCTTACGATAGCCGGTATCTCTAATAACCCCAAGTTAAAAATATCTTTTGACTTAAATGCATGTTGTGAAGAAAAAATTAGAAATATGATGTGCTATAGTATACAAGATATTCTAAGTATGTCTGTACAATGTAAGGAAATGATACGAAACGAATGGATTAATTTTAATTATTGGGGAGATTTATATATTAACGACAAAGGTGATTTGATGCAGAACTTTAACTCTGTATTGGGGAATCTTATGGATTGGTCCAATGTCCATTTAGAGAACTTGTTGTCTGATGAATCTTTGTGGAGTATGGTGCGGAGAAAGGCAAAATTTTGTTCTCGATGTTTGTTCCGTAACGTTTGTCCTCCTGTTTCTTATACAGAAAAAGTTTTAGATATAACATTTTGTGAATTTTTTAATGATAAAAATAAGTATGAAATGTAATAAAATTCTAGTTGCTCTCTGTTTCTTTATGGTAATTTTATGTCAAATTGCTAGTGCTAGAAATATAATAGCAAGGGATATGGGAGCTAACAAAGGTGAAGTTCCTGCAAACATTGCTATCCTTGATTCTGATAGTAGCGTTGTTGCCAAAAACATGACTGGTATCTCGGATTCTACAGCAATCTCTCTATCTGATGTAGAGGTGATAGGGCATCGCAAAAACGTAAAGTTGTCTGGTCATAATTTACTCGTAGACGTAGAGCATGATTCTATTCTTAACCATCAGAATGATATATATGAACTGATTGGTAAGGTTCCTGGTGTCTTACATTTAGGGAATTCGTTCAATGTGTTGGGTAAGGGAACTCCGGTCTATTATTTAAACGGGCGTAAGGTGAGAGATCAAAGTCTTGTTGATAACTTACCGGTTGATCAAATCAAATCTTTAAAAATCGTTGCTATGCCTGGGGCGGATTATGACACGTCGGGTTCACCTGTGATTGATATAAAAACTAAGATTTTAGGCGATGGTATGGCTTTTAATGCCATCGGAAATATCACTCAGGCAAAGCATTTGGCTTATAAAACAGGTTTCTCTTCAACATACAATTCTGGAAAATTTGATTTGTATGGTAAGTATTACTATAGGAGAAATAATGCTTCCGAAGGTTCTGATTATAATAAACAGGTATTGGCTGATACCATTTGGAATAAAATGCAACATATTGAAAGCTTAACGCATTCTGGTAGTCATACTTATTCTGCTGGAATGACTTATCATCTGTCTGATAAATCAGAAATAGGGATGCTTTATAGTGGAATGTACACGGATGGAAAGGTTGAGACTCAGGATACATTTAGTGTAGTGCCAAATGCAGGAACAGCATTTTTTCTCTTTGATAAAAATAAATCTAAAAACAACCTCCTTACGCATCATGTCAATATGTATTATGATGCAAGTTTGAATCATGCCTGGCACGTGAGTGTAGTGATGGATTATATTTCTAAAGCATCGAACACTAATTCTGCTTTAAAGGAAAATCATATAGGTACGAGTTCTGAGGTTTCATATATGGGACATTCTAAATGGAATGTCCTGGCTTCTAATTTCCATGCTACCCATGATTTTGGAAAGTGGGGCACTTTGGGTATGGGATATGATTTCAGCTATAGTGAGGGAATAGACAAGATAGATTATGAACGGTTGAAGTTCGATGGTCGCTTTGAGAATAAGGAAGTTAAAAATGCTGTATTTATCAACTACGAATTACCCTTGGGGGACTTTTCTTTAAGTACAGGAATACGTTATCAGAATCTATATTCTCGTCGGAAGAATGAAAAGGCGTCTGTGATAGAGGCGCATAGTGATAATACATTCTTGCCATCGGTAACCCTAAGCTATAGTCATGGAATGTTGGTGCAGAATCTTAGCTATTCGATAGGAACAGAACGGGCTAATTATGCAGATATGAATGATAATGTGACGTATGTGAACCGTTATGAGCAATCTAAGGGTAATAGCCAGTTGAAGACAGCCATCACTCATAGCTTGTCTTATCTGTTGATGTATAAGTCTTTGTTTCTTACATTAAATTATGATTATGTTTATCGTCCATTATTGCCGGTGATTTATTCTTTGGAAGGTAACTCAGCAGTAACGGTTTCGTCACAAGATAATTTGTCGCATCGTCAAGCTTTGTCGGCGATGTTGAATTGGCGTAAGACCTATAAATGCTATACTGCATCGTTGACGGGATTCTTTCAGAAGTCAATTATGCATTATCCGGGTATTGATGGAACAACATTTCATGATGGACATCCGTCGACAATTCTTAATTTTGATAATGATTTCAAGCTTCCTAAGCATTTCCTGCTCTCTCTGTCTTGGCAACAAGTTTGGGGTGGATACATGGAGTCGATAAATGTAAAATCATCTTCTTCTGTCAATTTGAGTATCAAAAAATCTTTCTTGAACGATAGATTGCGGTTATCATTAGATGGGTATGATATTTTTAATGGAGATAGAAATCGTGCTTGTAGACAGATCTATAATGTTAGATCTAGTTTTAATACAAAGTATGAAACTCGAAAAGTAGGATTGACGTTAACATATCGTTTCCATAAGATAAAAGAAAGAGAAAATCAAACATCAGCAGAGGTAGAAATGAAGAGACTTGGTATTCCGGAAGAATAGACTTTTCTTTGGTTTTCTAATAAAACTAAAATGCGTTTGAGATGGAATAAAAAGAATCAAATAATATAGAGTTGAAACTTCTTGATATCCTATCAAAGTCCAATTTGGAGCGAGTTTTTTGTTGAAACATAGATAAATCTCTCTTGCAGAATCGCCAGCGATGCTGTAGAAAGGCTTCGCTGGCGATTTCTCTGTATATAATCTTACTCAATCATATTCTTGAGTATCCATTTCCTGAAGAATGGGTCTTCTATTTCATATCTGTCACTTCGGAAGATGTAGCCTTTCTTGCTTAAACGCAATAAGGCACTGGTCATCGTGCTGGTAGGTTGGTTCCTGTCTTGTGCAGGATTGTTGCCCTCGCAGATGCTGACCATAACATACTTGTCTGTCTTGTTGAAATTCAGCCATAAACGTTCGTAGTCTAAATCATGGGTCGTTATGATATCTTCTACGGCGAGTTGGAGTACATCCTCGTTTTTACCAGCTACCAGGTTGTTCCAAACTGCGAATGAAAGCTGTTGCGTGTAGTATGGATGGCAACTTGTAAAGGTCAGTATCTCGTCTGCAATTTGAGCAGCCTGCTCTGATACATCTTCCAATCTGTCTGCAATATATGACTTGAAATCTTCGTATGGAATCTTGTTGAGTCTCATCAGCATCCCAAAATGATAGAATGGAGACTTCACCCGTTCAAAGATATCTGTCATCATCGATTCCTGGCTACCCAGAAAGATGTAATTGATGCCTGTCTGTTCCTGCATGATGGAACGGAGCTGCTTATCCATGTTTTTGTCGATTTCCAGAATGCTTTGAAACTCGTCCAAGACAACAATCAGTTTGTTTTGAGGTGTAGATACCTTCTGGATTGTATTTAAAACATCTTCTATTGCTGTTGTTCCACTGTCGGTTGATGGTTGGAATGAAACTGATAGCTCGTCTGTCATAGGATTCATATTGATAGAAGGAATGATGCGGAAGTTACGAAGATAGTGCTTCATCTTTTCAAGTTTGAATTGATTGAGCAGTTCCTTCAGAAGCTTTGCCGCAAAATCTTCTTTGCTGAGCACGGCTTGCATATTGAGCCATAGGTATGGTCGCTGGGTTTGGATAACAGCCTTTTTTACGAGACTTGATTTACCAAAACGTCGTGGTGACATAAGAACGAGATGGTTCTCGCTCTTGAGAAACTGGACGATGTAGTCCAGTTCTTTCACTCTGTCTGTAAAGTATGGGGCATCAACTAATGAGCCAAATTTAAACGGATTTTCCATAATCGAAATTTTTCGTAACGAAACTTTTCGCAAAGATACGAAAAATAAAGATGCTCAGATGATAAACTCCTTTAAATTATTGTTGTTTAACAAATCTTTTTGTGTAGAGCTTTGCATATTTCGGAATATGGCTTATACTTTTGCGAATCATCCTTTATACAAAATGACTCAATGTTTGCAGAAAATGGAACTTTTTTTCTGTTTTCAGTGAAAAATGTTTCCTTTGCAACCGTAATTGAATAAAAATATAAGAATTATGGCAGAAAATAGACAAGAATTGAACCGCAACTTGGATCAGATGCTCAAGGGTGGTGTGATCATGGACGTAACAACTCCAGAGCAGGCAAAAATCGCAGAGGCAGCAGGTGCATGCGTAGTAATGGCGCTGGAACGTATTCCAGTTGATATCCGTGCAGCAGGTGGTGTTTCTCGTATGGGCGACCCTAAGATGATTAAGGGTATTCAGGAGGCTGTTTCTATCCCTGTAATGGCTAAGTGCCGCATCGGTCACTTCGCTGAGGCTCAGATTCTTCAGGCTATCGAAATCGACTATATTGACGAGAGCGAGGTGCTAACCAGCTCGTTACCGCCTTCCATCCTGAATTGAACGAAAGTCTGGAGATTCATAAGTATTTTCTGGGGATGTGCAGCAAGTAGGCTTCATCCCATGATGAAACAGGCTTCGTTGACCGATGAAACAGGCTTCATGGGCACATGAAACTATATTGCAAAGTATCTTAGGATACATTGCCAAGTATCTT
>NZ_QTXV01000073.1:0-13504 GCF_003461825.1 Prevotella sp. AM42-24
CCTCTGTGTCATCTTATGAGGGCGGTTGCGGATTTGAGGTATATGTTTAAATGATTCCTAATTGTTTGGCTATATCCTGCACCATCTTTGCAAAAGGACGCTTTAGAATGTCTTCGTCCTTATCATAATTCGATAAGATAAAACGATTAAAGTCAGTCTGCTTAAATCCTAATTGTTTAAAGCTGTCTTTATAAATATCCAGGAACGTACTATTGTAGATTTGTTTTTTCCATATCAACTCTTCCACCATTTCCTTATGCGCTTGATATTGAGTTGATATATGAAACAGAGCATCCATGTTATCTTTCAATCCTTGTTCTTTCGATGAAAATATAATCCTTAGCATATCTCTGTCATGTGTAGCTAAATATTGCGCATATGATACATGAAGTATTGAAAAATCGAATGGATTCAATTTATTTCCATTATGTGTATATAAACAAAAAGGAAGGATATCATCCTTGCTTGATTTCGATTTATTACACTTGGGGCAACTCGGCTGAAGATTGAAAAATGAAGTGCATAAATAAGGATATTTGCTCTTAGGCATCCAATGGTCTATCTCATAATTTTGAAAACTATCCTTGCCATTATCATACGAGAAAGCATATTGAGCATTGCAGTAGACACAAGTCTTGATACCGAGCTGATTGATAATTTTTGGATAGACCTTTTCCTGCACGTAATCATATCGCATTGCCCCTACTATTTCCTTATAAAGGAACTTGGGGGAATTAGGGTCAATTCCAAACTGCTCAGTTGAAATCTTATCAGCAGGAAATAAGGTTTCAAACTTTTTAATAGTGTTATCGAAGGGTGGCTCCATCACTATCAAATTGTCCCATTCTTTGATGATAAGCTTAACATATTGCTGCTGCTTAAGGCTTAGTAGAGGATTATTAGCCAACTCCCCCAAGTGTTTTTTAGGAGACTTATATTTACTACTTAAACCTTTTTCAAGAAAAATCTTGAAAGACTTAGCTATACCTCTAACTCTATCATCTATAAATATCCTTCTCATTGCATCTCCTCCTTTATAACTTCCGATAGTCTATCCTTCAATAGGGGTTCTCCTATTAGATTAACCAGTTCATTTGCCTCATCCGAATCAAGTTTTTTCTTGTTATAGTCATCTATAGCCTTTAGGATTTTCTGCTTGGCAAACTCACCCATAAAACCATTCTTCAAGAAGAAACTCTGTCGCAAAATATCATTTACATTTGCAGCAAAAGGATTTTGCATATAGCTCTTATCCACAACATGACCATCTTCCAAGTAAAGCACATTGCTCTGAGGTATATCAGAAAGCAAAAAAGGAGAATGGGTCGTAATAATGATATTAAAGCCACAATATGTATTCAAATGCAATCTTTGGATAGACTGCAAGAGTTTATACAAAAATGTTCTTTGATATTCAGGATGGAAACAAAGCTCCACTTCATCAAGAATTATATTCACATATCGATAGGCGATACGAGAAGTTGGCACTGATTTTATGTTCATCACATGATAGATGACAGAACTCATCAAGAACAAGAATTGCCTTTCACCGGAACTGAGTTTATAAAAAGGAATTTCCGCTTCGTCCTTATCTCTTTTCATGATAATCTCCGAGTTAAAGATTGGAGGTGGCATCAGCTCCATTGTCGCTTCAAGAGAAGTGTTCTTCTTATCCATCCTTAACCAATCTTCATAAAACTCATAAGAAAATTTGTCCTCTGCCCAAATGTCTTGGTCAAAGGCATCCAAGAAATGAATGGTTTGCCTAATTTTCGTTGTGATGTGAGATTTGTCTTTCTTTATTTCTGTGATAAGATGGACCAAGTTTTTCTTTTCATTTTCATCTTTCAAAAAACCATCAATCTTTTCAATATCAACTACTGAGGCATATTCTGCGTAACTCGGATATTTGGAAGGTATGGTCAAAGTCTTATAAATAAGATAAATACAACCATAAGCCGACATACAATTAGAATTGGCAAATGAATATCCATAAGTATCCAAAACTATTCTAACAAAAGAATTGGCCTCTCCATAGAGCATCCTAAACGCATTCTCTACCAGTGTCACATCTTTTTCGTGAAACCGCTCTGGCAATTTTTCCATCACTCTATACGGATTGAACCCATAAACAATGCGCAGAAGTTGATAGCCATCTATGAATTCTCGATTTTTTCTCTTTGCCTCAACAAGAATACCTGCAAGCCTGTCTTTGGTCAAAGCTGTCTCCGTCTTCATATCAATAACACCTTGATCTCTGTATGGATTTAAAACAATAGGCGAAGCATATCCATCATTCTTATGGAACATGCTATTCATCCAGTTGCCATTCGAACTTGCCCCAATTAGATGGTCTGTTTGATAATGCTCAGCCTTTTCGTCTTGATAGTCCAGAGAATTATAAGCTTGTAAGGCATAATTCATGACGATGGTGTAGAAAAAGCAACTTGCTATCTCGCTTCTCTTTGCAGTTTTGGGCTTGTAGCAAACTTCAAAATCCCGATATTCATGTATCATCGTCAAGTCAGGATCAGACAAAAAGAATTTCTTATCACCATAAACCAATGCCACAATTCCATCATCACAAATCAATGTACCCTTCATGTCTCTTATTTCGTAATCAAGAGTTGTCTTAATGCCAGGAATAAAATAGATTTCATCTGCTCCATTGCGTCTGATTGTATTCCCCACCAAACAGGCACTAAAGTTGTTTATCATGCGAAACATCAACTCTAACAGTGATGATTTGCCTGCGCCATTCATGCCCACGATAGCAGAGACACTAACATTCCGTAGGAAGAATGCATCACTCAGTTCTGCAGTATAAAAAGGATAGTAACCTGTAGCCAACGTTTTTGTCAGCTTAGGATTACACCCTTCTTTTATGGTCAAGCCAAGTAGTCTTATTTTTCGGTAATTGTATGTCATTGTAATATTATTAGTTTTGCTTATAGACTAGCAAGAACTCTTATCGTCTTTATATTATTAATATACCTATACGATTGCGGTACTTGGAAATTTTCACCAAATATCTCAGCTATTTGATAATCCTTCGCAAAACGATGAACCTCTTTCACTGTGATAGCATAGCCATAGGAGCAATTATTAAAATACCCACAGGTTTAAGCTTCCTCATAGTTATGTTTGTCTATTACCGATCGTATAAGCAATCTCATATTCATGCCTAGCTTGTTATGCGCACCTTTTAGCCTATCAACTATTGCAGCATAATCATAATGACACTTCCTGGCTACTGATTCCACAAAGTGCTCATATTTCTTTTCATCAGACATGTTCTTGAATATCACATCACTTAATATCGATACATCTTCACCAAAACACTCTATACCAATTTTTGCAACACTCAAAATATTACCTATTCTTTCCAGAGTATATACATTGTCGAAAACCATTTCCCTAACAATCAATGGAGAGTGGGTGGCAATGATAGCGTATGATTCAAATTCTTCCAAGACATCACAGATGGCTTTCATCAGTACTGTAATTGCATGTGGATGCAAGTGCTGTTCGAGCTCATCAAACAAGAGGAGAGTATCATATCGAATATTTGCCATAATTTCAGTCAAGGAATAAACATATAAGTTTGTGAAAACAAAAGACTATGTTAGCCTCAAATAAGTACTACACTATCTTTCAAGGAATTGAAAGTTTCAAAAGTTATCAATCCTCTTTAAAGGAAATTAGTTTTCCTTGAACTTTTTTATTACCTTAGCAGCTCCCAACCAAGCAATTATCCATTCTTCACCAATGATGTTAATGTCCTCATCCATTCTTGATATATTCTTTCTACAGAATACGCCTTGCTTTTTTCAATGGCAGCATGAGCCATCACATCACGCAAAGAATCGTTTTGCATGATCTGTGCAAGCATATCCGCCGCCTTGTCCGCATCATACCCATTCTTTTCGTAAGGTATCACAACTCCATCTTTGCCATCATCTATAATATCTCTCACAGCAGAATAGCTATCATATACCACAGGAATCACCCCAAAACTCATGCACTCCGCAAGAACCAAAGGGAAGCCCTCATATTCTGAAGTAAGAAGCAAGATAGAAGCTCGCTCATAATAAGGCTTAGGTTGCTGGAAGCCTTCAAATGACACATGTTCCAAATCATAGTCAGCCACCTGCTTCTCCACATTCTTTCGTTCCACTCCATCGCCAACTATTGTAAGCTTCCAATCTGGGAACTTCTTCTCTAACCTCGCCCATGTATCTATCACACGATATACACGCTTTTGGTTATAGTCGATTCTCCCCAAATAAATAATCTCCTTTTGCTTTTTCGGGAAAGAATATACAAAATCAGAGGAATCCAAAGTAACAGGATTAGTCTGCACCATCAGATGATCGGGATGCTTGATACCAGTAAACTTGGAGAACAAAGGGACATAGCTTGAAGATAAAACTTGATATAAGTCGGTATGGCGATACACATACGCCATACTTCGACTAGTAACCAATTTGAAAGCAGCTTTTTTAACTTCTAACAAACAACGCCTCAGAGGATTATGACAACAATCTAAAGCTATCTCAACATCCTTGATGCGTGCATTTGTGTCAATTTGGTTGTGATAGACTGCAATCGTTTTAATATCTAATCCTTTCTTAGCCTTGTTCAATGTTTTACAAGGTACCAAAGGCAGCCCCCACTGGTTGATAACCACCTGAATTTGATGCTGAACAAGAATATTCCTCAAAGAAGAGACACTCTTTGAAGAGCACTTATAGTCACCAAGAGTATATATCTTTACTCGTGGGTCTGTTCTTGCTACAGTAAGTTTATCTGGAGCTTTAAATGTTGCAATAACTACATGATGCCCATGATGTTCAAATGCCCCAGCAAGCGTTGCTGCTACCACTTCTATGCCTCCAACATCATAGACTTTCATCAAAAAGAGTAAGTTCATACGATGTTCCTTTCTAATTATCATATTCATTTATCTTTTTAGACACCTACTATTTTATAGTTAAAGAGTCCTTTATTACATTCAACAAATGCCTATATTCTACTTTTATTTTTTCACCATATTCTATTATCTGCTTTTTTTGATCATCCACAGAAATCTCTTTTAGATATTTCATCACTTTCTTTGCCTCTTCCAAATTTGTAGCAATGAAATGATTACAATCCAAACCATAAAGCGATAACAGATTCTGAGTTTTGGAGAATCCATCCTTGGAAAATCTTCCACTATTCCAGTCAATTGCCACAACAGGCTTTCCATTACGTAAGGTAAATACAGAATCATGGAAGCGCTCAGTTACCGTCAAATCCACATATCCGAACATAGCAGCCCAACCAAATGGAGACAAAGACATCAGATTACAATTAGCCCATTCATTATATAATGTAGAAACAGTATAGTAACCTTGTTGTTGCAAGAACTCCGTCATCTCTTTCTTGAAAGGACAACCAGTAACACTAAAATTAACCAAAGCTATTTTCTGATGTTTACGAACACCTTCCAGTTTCTTCTTTATGAAATATGGTAGAGAAAACTCAGACTCCGGAATGAGATAGGTAGGATCATACTGAGTATAAACCTTATCACCCATTCCTATCTCATCTCGAAGCAAATGCTCTGTTACTCTATCACGAACCCCCAAAAGCTTAAATGTAGAGAATGACTTATATAAATCTTTCTTCTGCTGTTCGTTCAATACGAAATTGGCAGGAGCAGCACTTGCTGCAAAAAGTATTTTCTGTGTCTCTATGCCTCGAAGCCACATCAAACCATAATGTCCATTCTTCTCTAAATTAATGAGAATGGTATCACTTCCTACTATAATCAAGTCATACCCTTCTGCAAAAGCTTTAAATTCCGCATCATCATATTCAAAGAAATCAAACTCTTGATCTGTAAGATGAAACTTGGTACGATATACCAACTCATACTTCAAGCGTCGAGGGATTGCTCGTGCCTTAGCCTTGAAGAATGACAGTTTACTCTCATTAGTAGCGGTAGCATTTTTCTTTTCCGCAGCAATAGAGTACATCCGCTTATGCTTTATTAAGTCAATCTGGGCATTAGGATAAAGCTGGCGAAACGCATATTGTACTCCGTAGGCCTGAAGAAAAGTACCAGGGTTTACCTCCCTGCTATATGTTATGATTAATATTTTCATAAATTAATGGAATGTTGTAAACGAATCGACTTCATTGCGATAGGACAAAGATACTTCAGCCTTATCCGGGTAATTACCTATGGCTATCAAAATGACAGGAACTTCATTAGCTGGTATATTCAACTGTTGATGAATGTCATTGAGTACATTCAGTTTTCTTCCCATCGTAAGCGGTATAGATGCCACACCTAAAGATGTTAGTGCATAAATAAACGACATCGCAAACAATGCCCCATCAACATATGGCAAATGCATCTCCGTTGTATAATAACGGTTCAAATCACCTGTAATCAGTATAGCTTTATTTGCTTCTTTATAAAAGCTATTAGCACCTCCTTGCAATTTCAGAATAACGTCCTTATCATTACCAGAGAACACATGAACTCTATAGGATTGGCGATTACAAGCAGATGGAGATTTCTTTGCTATATCCAATGCCTTTTTAATAACTTCATCAGACACCTCTTCCTGAGAAAAATGACGGAATGAATATCTATTATTGACCAGTTTGGCAAAATCAACATTCGTTAACTCTATCATCTGTACCCTTGACTTTGATAAAAATCCTGCCTCCTTAAACACTTCATTAGAAATTTGGGATTGGTCAATGATATCATTCAAAATTCTAGATACTTTATCTAAAACTTTGTCCTTAAATCCATCATTTTTCTGAAATTCCAGGTAGCTTCTTACAAGTGCTACAGAAACATTCAATTTATCCGAGTACCCATATTTATTTATATACTTCTGAATGTTGTTAGTCAAAGAAACAATTTTCTTAACTCCAAACCCTTTACGCTTGTTATCCAGCGAAAACGCTTTCTCCACTGCATGAGTTGTCATCAGAATATCCGTTAACAACTTATTTGAATTCTTCGACATTCCACATCTTGCCACATGTTTGGCAAAATTCCAATACTCATGCAACATATATGGAATCATCTTCAAAAAGAGCAAGAGATGCTGCTCACTCAATTTTTCTTTTAATTTCATTACTACGCATTAATAGAATTAAACATTTTGATGTATTTTGTAACCACAGCACTTACCTTCAGATTATCATCTACAAATTGCTTCTGCTTTTCTTTAAGTTGCAGATACATTTTTGGATGATTTTCTATAACTTTCTGCATAAGTTGCGCGAGACTTTCCGTATCTTCGGTCTTGAACATCATTCCGGTAACATTTTCCACTACACTTTCCCTAAATCCTTCCAAGTCAGAGGTTATTACAGGAGTGTTATATCCATACGCTATTCGCAAAGGCCCGCTTTGTGTAACAGATTTGTATGGAAGAATTAAATAATGAGAACTGCAGAACAAATTAGGAATATCAGAATCAGGAACTGATTCTATCTGCAGGTCGAAAATTTCTGGATACTTTATCAAAGGCTGGTACAGCGTATTCCAAGCTCTGCAATGTCCCACAATCTTCACCTTAAAAGGTATATTACATCTTTCTCTTAATAAACAAGCTGCCTTAATAAGCAAACCAATATTCTTGGTCTCTATGATATGTCCAAAAGACAAGAATTGAACATATTCTTTGGAAGGGTGTAATGAAGCCTGACCAAAATCATTCAGAGCAAGAGGTATCATAAAACGATGGGATTGATTACCCGTAAAATATTGGGCCTGAGTATCAGAAAAATACTGAAACCAGAATTTCTGCTTACACAAATATTTCAAATAATACTTATATAGATGTCTCAGCTGCATACCATTATGGATTTTCCCATGATGCATAGCCATAATCACCTTCTCTGACGGCAAATACTTCTTTATTGCAAATATCAGATAAGGGAATGCGATAATATCAAAGTAATATAAGTCATAATTCATTTTTGCCAAATGATCTACTAACTTAGCATACTCAAAATAGGTTGTAGGAAGATAACGATGATGATGCAAACTGAAGAACTCCACATCAATATTATTATGCTGAGCATATTCTTTCGCATGCTGCCACTGATCTGATTTTTCAGAAGCAACAACTATCCACTTTATTTTATAGACCTTGTTTAACTGGTCTAAAATGGGAAGATCCACTTGCAGCAGATACCCTGAAGTTACCCAAACTATCGATTTCATATATTTAATCTTAAATTAATTTTCAATCACACCTAACACAGGCCTGTCCCCAATCTGTAAAAACGGATTGCCAAACAGATGAAGACAAGCATAAACCACTGGAGAAATATATTTCTCTTTAACAGCCATATTTGCCTTAAATACGGCATCAATCACAAACTCACCCTGATGAACAAACTCCATAAACACTTCCAACCACGTTGGAAGAATCTCTGTATTCAGAGACCACATAGGGGCTATCACAGAGCTATACCCCATACGAATATATCTCTTGATAAGCGTATGCATCGCATTATCATAATCTGGTCGAGAGATTGTACCAGAATGACAAACAAATAGAATCAACAATTTTCCCTTACCTATAATTTTATCCGTCTCAACTATCGGCTTGTCATCTGCATAAAACCATGAAGTATTACTGATGTCTGCTCCTCCATGAGCACAAGCAATATTGATATCTGAATTTATAGGTAGGAGCGGGTCTGTTTGATCATTGCAAACAAAGTGATACTTATTCAATGTTTCCTCTATATGTCCTTTTATCATCGCAAAGGTAAACTCTTGACTATTGGAAGGAGACCAATAGGCACAAGTGAAATCCTTGTGAAGAGGTTCTTCAAAATTAGTCTTAATAAAGACCTCTGTAGATATTATATTGCAGGATGGTAGCTGGCAACCTACAAATTTATCACCATTTGCATCTAACAATAATTGATGAGGATAAGCTGCCACATCCATATCCTTAGCTATCAATAAGCGTTCTGCGCCTTCTTTAACAGGTATTTTGCAAGCCGCAAGTTTTTGCTTTAAAGCTTCAGATTCCTGCTCTAACTCCACATTATCTTTTGAATATATTGGTTGACCAGACTTCTTAACATCTCGTTCGTAAGTTAAGTTTCTTATTATGCCTGATTGCAACGCAGCTATATTCAGGCAACTCCATGAATCTAAAGTCTCAAAAGAGAATTCACCTTTAAGCAGTAACATGGAATATAAGTTACGTTGACCTTTACCTATCCAAAGCACTTCGTTATCTTCACCTTGCTGCATTAAATCTTCCAACACCTTGGTATCTTCTATAGGAAGATGATATTCCTTACCATTCACATCTATAATTTCCGCTCTTCCATATAATCCATTCTGTCTTATACTCTGACGGACAAATGTAAAGTCAGCCCTTACATGCATTCCTAAAAGATAAGAACTAGTTTTTTTACACAAAAACGCTTTATCGAGCAAAGATTTTGCATATAACATCGCAAGAGTATTATCATGAGAATAGTCGGCAACGTTTCGCGTTGAATCTAATCTAACCATTAGCTCTTTCAAGTGTTCAGCCTCATTTTCATGACAAAACAAATCTAAATACAAAGCATTACTCTTATAATCGACAACAGATTTAGCAGCCTCAATGTATAGATTAAAACGAGAAATATCAGCACTTGGACAATTCATTTTTACATTAGCAACTAGAGTAATCCAAGGCATAGCACTATGTTCTAAGTTTTTAAAGAACACTTCTCTATGTGAATCCAAGAAATCTGCCATATCATCCAATACCCTATCTTGTTTAGCAAAAAACAAAACCGAGAAATAAGTATGATAGAATGACAAGATATCATATGGAAGAGGATTCAAAGAATCAAACGTTCTTGTTATTGGTGCCAAATATTTCACAGAACAGAATCGAATGCCTCGAGCCAATTTCAAAACCATCCATAGGATTTCAAAAGACTCCTTATATAAGATAGGAGTCTTTTGTTGCAACTTTTTCCTCATAGCAATTTCCATGTATAGCAATCCTGCTAAAGGCTGATTTAGGATGGTATAAGTACGAGCTGCACATAGATAAGCTTCAGCCTCCATTTTCTCTTGATATCCTATCATCAACAAGCTTTCTGCAATATCCCTTGCCGGTTGGTACAGCTGGGATGTAGCAAGGCGGTCAACGAAATTCTCGGCAAAATGGAAAAACCAGTCCATTTGATTATCAACCTTACAGAAAGAATAAAGGATTCTTAAATACAAAATATGATTCTCTACGGTATCCTTATCCCACTGTGAATGTACTCCATAATGCTGGATTGAATCAATGATAAAACTGGCCATTTGCCGACGCTCTTCAATCGAAAGACTATTAGCCATTTCAAGTTGGGGAGAAGCAATATTGTTTTTTCCCTTCAGATAAGGCGTCATCCTATGCAAAATACATCTAACATTATCTTCCCCCCACTCAACCTTTATATAGTCATCATAATCATCTATTGGCTTTTCAAATCGATCAACCATCTGATTGATTCTACTTAGCAATTTAGACATCAAAAATGGAACAGCAACATCATTTATCCTATCCAACTGACTTATAGTCCTCTGCATTACTTCACGACTATTGATATAGTTTTGAAGTACATAGGGACAAAGAGCATCCAATAAGGCATTTAAGTTTGTTTCTATCTCATGGATATCCTTACCAATGCAGGAATCTATTCGTTCTTTGATATCAATATCTAACATTTCGCTACTCATAACAAAATATTATTAATAACCTAACAAATGCAACATATTCGTTGTCCTCTGCTTTATTTCTCTATCACCATCTGGCGCTGCGAAGGCTGTCCGCATAGAAGGATTACACATTCCATCATCACGAATATCAACAACGCCTATATCATAATCTCCGCGTTGTCGATTTTGCACATAAACTTGCTCAAAATCTCCAGTTCTTGGATTTTGAACAATCAAAGGAAGGAGTCTATCAACATAAAATCTATCCAGGTCTTTGAAATGCTTGACAACTACAGAAATTATTTTATCATTGCTAACACCTAATCTCTTGGCTATAACAATAAGTTTCAGAATTTGAGGATTTGGTCTTATATCCTCCTTAACCCTTATAGAGTAAAATTGTTCTTCTATCTTATCCATAGCAAAGATTATCTGACGCATAGTCTTAGCTGCCAAGAACCCCTTATCAAAATACTCCTTGATACGTTCCTCTCCTAATCCTGTTTCTTCAGAAATAAGAGCTAAAGCATAATTTTCCTTTTCTTCAGCTAAAGAGAATCGGAAAATGTCCTTGTTATAGAATTTGGACATATAACCATCATAATCAGCACATTCTCCATAAAAATGATGAAATAGTGCCTCAGTATTTTTCTCATGCATCACAAATACGACATTACTTACCCCAAATTTGTTGCCAACGAGCGAACTGTCGATTGGCTGCATACTGCGATAGCCATAATCCATGTGAGCAGAGAAGACATTCATGATACGAAAGAGATGTGCAGGATCAAGCCTATCCATATCTTCTATCACTAAAACTACCCGCTTTCCATATTTCTTCTGATAATCTTTTATATTATCACGAATAATCTTAGTGATTATATCATTCTCGTAAACTGAGTTTTCATCAAATGTGGATAGATAATCATCCAAAAACGCAGTCTGGTCTACTTCTTTTTTCTTAAACTCTCCAACTTTATCTTTCAAACTTTTGAGCCAATGAGCCGATTTGAATGCTGCCAAGAAGGCTTTTGTCACCACATCTTCAGCACCACACGACTTCAGCATCGCAAAGAAAGACTCTCCTACTGTACAGAAATGGCTTTGAACATAAAACTCAAAAGCCATTCTATCTGTTATCTCATACTTAACATCAATGATACCAGCTTGAAGTATCTGCAAAAGCACATCATGCTTAATGAGTTCAAAGATGTCCTTATTCCCAAGTACTTGATAATTGACAGGATAGAGCGTTATAAACACGAATAGCGATTCTTCATCCATCTTACATTTCTCCTTGAATTTATTCAAGAAAAAGGTCTTACCGTCACCAAACTTGGCAGAAAGTACCACCCTATCATGAGAAAGGAGATGATTCTCAAATCGCTGCATCGCATCATCAACAGGAATATAATTATCGTCAGAGTTTAGCATAACAGATTCTTGATTGTTTCATAACTTTCAATAACATACTTAGAATAAGCTATTCCGCCATCTGAAGAAACACCTAATCTGACTGAACAACCTTCATCACTATTCTTTTCGATACAAGCAATCCAAGACGGATTTATCAATATCGGTTCATTATCAGAGTCGTGTAGTTCTATAAATTTACAAATCATAGTCTGCTATTTTTTTTTGAAGAAAAATTTTTGGCGAGAGCGTACTAGCTCATCCTTCGTTATGCTGGTTTTCTTGTCTAATGGCATCCATGGATACATTTCTGATTGTATTTGAATCTTTGCAAAGTAATCTTCCACCTTCATGATAAACTTAGCTGGAACACCGCCCTAAACTTCATTATCAGGAATGTGTTTCGTTACGATACTGCCTGCAGCCACGATGGATTTTTTTCCAACAGAGCTGTTAGGCATCAAGATTGTTCTCGCTCCTACAAAGCAATTTTCAAAAAGTTCGATACTTCCAACCTTATCTATATCACCTCGTCTTAGACCTAAATACTGGGCAGCATTAAACACACTTACATCATGGTTAACAAAATCCACATCATGAGCACAAATCACATTATCATGAATGCTTATCAGATAAGGCTCTGTACCAAAAGACAAAGTGTATAATTCTACATTCTTGCCAAGAAAATAAAATTGATTTCTCATCAACTCTGCTCTTTCATGAGCAGAAGCTCTTCTCAACTTCAGTTTAAAAAACTGTGATTCGACTAGTCGAATCACCTCCCATTTTAGAAAAGATGCTCATATTTTTTATATTTTATCATTAGTTACAATAACTTTATTTTCTAAATAACCAAGGGATCATAGCTTTGACATAGTCTTTCAGCCACCACTTGAAGTTCTTCTCCTTCCAAGAATTATCCATAAAATGCATTGCATAAGAATCCTTGTCCCTTGTCAGTGAATCACCCGCAAAAACATTGGATGGATATATCATCATATTTCCATTTAGCGCCTGTTTCTTATCAACATAGCGAAAACCATGCTTAACTAGAAGCTTAGCCATAATACCTGGATTGATTTCATCCTCATACAAAGAGCCATCAGGGTTAATGAAATGACGGCATCCAAAATAATCAAGACACTCCTTGATAAAAGGATTTCCTTTCTCCGCCCCATACAAAGCTGCTAGCAATCCCATTCCCGATATTCCCTTGGTCACATCCTTAGGATAACCATTCTCGTCAACCATTTTCATTCCATCCACTTCAAAAGAAGTTGGATGATTTTCTACGGAAGTAAAAAAACCTCAAATCCGCAACCGCCCTCATAAGATGACACAGAG
>NZ_QTXV01000074.1:0-12580 GCF_003461825.1 Prevotella sp. AM42-24
CCAAATCCATGTTACTTGATTCTGGGTGCAAAGGTAAAAGAGTAGTTACTACAAAATGTCAAAGAACGAATGTATGTTAAACTTTTAAACGAAACCACTTTTTAAAGTGGACTCTACATTGGAAAAATAAAAGAGGAAGAAGCGTAGATATGATGAATGACAAAAAGCAATTGATGTATGGATAAAGATACAGTAGTTTCGCAACGTATTGTATTGGTAACTTGTCTCGTCGATTAGGACTGAATGCTAGGGATGTATACGAAAGATTGAAGACATCTGGTATACTGAATGGGTATATTGTATCAAGTTATGATGTGCTCCATACTTTTGGTAAGGAATATTTGATGGAAGACCTCACTGATTATATGAGGGAGAAAGGAGTGTTGAATTAATATGAGAGTTTATCATTCTTCATCTGTTAGAGTGGAGCATCCATTTTATATTCCAAATCTCGAAGTATCCACTTCTTCATGCAGTTTAGCCTTGTATCCTCCGAAACGATAAGTGAGGGATAGCTACGCCATCATTCAGTTGCTTCCTTGCTAAAGACTTGTCTTTGTTCCACCATTCAAGAATGTAATGAGCAAAAAAAATCAGTGCTACTACTAAGAGTAACACTGATTTTCTATTTTGATTATTGAACGGCAACTTTCTTGATGCTGCCATCGCTATATACCACGATATTCACGCCCTTGGTAGGAGAGGTTACTCGCTGTCCGTTGAGAGAATAGCGGGAGATTTCCTTCACATCGCTGCGGTTTGTCACCTTGTCAATACCTGTCGCATCATACTCAATGATGTTTCCAAAGTCTTTCCAGACGTCAGCATTTGCATAAGCCTCTTTGGTTCCCTGAGGAACATACAAGGTACAATTGCTGATCTTGATTCGGTTGAAAAATGAGCCAGCTTCAATTGGATTCTCCCAAGCGACCGTTTAAAAAGTAAATTTTTTCATCATGCTTTTTCTTTTTATTAAAGTTATAATATTGAAAATCTCTATCTATATAAGTTCTTCTTGCGAAAAGGTTTTTTCTTAATCTGATAAGTAATAAATGATTTACAACCGCAAAGATAAATAAAAATATTGAAACGTCATCACTTTTTTTATTCTGTCTGATTCGAATGATTATTTTTTCAAAAAAAACATTCAAAATCTTTGCGGTTTCAGATTTTAATCGTACATTTGCAACTGAATCATAATTTTTAATAATAGGAGGAATATAAATATGGCAAGACCTATCAAAGAAACGCCTATTCTCTATGGCGAAGCTGCTCGTAAATTTGAAGAAGAAATGCAGCGTGTCGAAAACATGACCAGAGAGGAAAGAATGGCTAACAGAAAAAAAGTAGAAGAGGGATGCTCTGCATTTCTTAAGGCTGTAAAAGTTTGCATTTAAAAAATATGGAACTGATTAGATTAACGAAAGATACTATTATAAAGTCGTTCGACTGCGGTGATGCAGATTTGAACGACTTTATTTTAAATGACGCCAAAGCTTTCTTATCTAAAAGAATAGCTTATACTTTTCTTATCACTGATGGTGAAAATTTAGTAGCATATTTTAGTTTACTTAATGATAAAGTTGCCAAAGCAGATGCTGCCAATAATACTTGGAGAAAACTCAGACGTAGTTTCCCACATGAGAAGCATTTTAGCAGTTATCCAGCCATTAAGCTTGGTCGTTTTGCAGTTTCAAAAAACTACAGAAATATCGGTATCGATACAAAAATTATGGATTATCTTAAAATGCTTCTATTTAAAAGTGCCAGTTATTCGGCATTTCGTTTCCTAACTGTTGACGCTTATATCTCAGCTATACCTTTTTATGAAAGGAACGGATTCAAGACGCTACTTCCTGAGGAAGATGACGTACATACAAGGACTATGTATTTTGACATTTTGTCCCTTGATGAGATATAATTTTCTAAGAAAATACATTTATGGGTGTACAGGATATGACTTCCGATACACCCACTTCTTTATGATTTCCTTCTAAATATGGAAATTGATTTCCTTGAGCCAGGCACGGGTGTCGAAGCAGGGACATTCCTTGTGGACGCCAGGCAAGTCGCGATGACCTAAAATCTCGGCATCAGGATAGTCAACGCAGAGGCTCTGGAGCAATTCCTCCATCGTAACCTTCTGGGCCAAGGTGCGGGTGTCCTTGCAGCGACCGTGCTCGTCCAGACCGCCCTCATAGCAGATGCCGATGCTGTGGGCATTGAAACCCTTGGCGTGGGCTCCCATCTGACTCTCCGGACGACCCGGATAGAGCGTGCCATCCTTCGTGATGTAGTAATGATAACCTACAGTCTGGAAACCTCTTGCCTTATGACACGCTTCCAACTGCTCTATCGTGAAGTTCTGATTCACTCGCGTTGCACTGCAATGAAGTACAATCAGCGAAATATTTCTTTTGTTTTTACTCATAATTTTACCGTTTTCTGTTTTAAATGTTAATACTCTTAAATTTTATTGGTAGAGAAGGAAAAAGGAGATAACTCCTCAATTCCCTCCTTCTGAAAAAATAGTGGTTAATCCTGATTCAGTAAGTAGCAGAATAGGACCGCTATCCTCTGCAACTGGAAACGCAGAAAGCGCTGGCAATTGCTGTCAATACTGTGATGATGAAATTGATCACGTTCTTCAATGTTACATTCTTCATTCTGTTCAAATTTTAAGTGGTTAATAATTTTGTGAATTCATTCTCAAGACTCCGTGAGGACGGTTAGAGTTCGTTGTCCTCACCGCCGTCTGAACCGCCTGTTTGCGAGTTGTCAGTGTTTCCGCCGCCAGACTGGGTGTTATCCTTGTTTTCACCAGACTGGGTGTTGTCTTTGTTCTGATCGTTGTTACCCGAACCGCCTCCGTTGCTATCAGGACCAGATGGGGTAGTGGTCTTGCCAGAATCCTCGGCGAGGAGGTTGGAAGCATTCTTCAGGGAAGCCTGGATGTCGAGCTTGTTGCTGGTCAGATTACCGGTAGCACGGGCGCGGAGTCTTACGCCTTCGATGTTCTTCGCCACAGAGAAATCATCCTCACTATCAGCACCCTTCTTGGTCTTCAGACCGATGGAGAAGATGGCCAGGTCATCGATTTTCACTGCAAAACCCTGGAGCACCAACTCCTTGATGCACTTCACCATGTCGGTGAGCAAACCCTTGGTGGCACCGGGCGAGAAACCCGTATTGTGTTCGGTCATGTGCTCAGCGAGTGCGTTGAGATCGATGGTTTGAGTTACTACTGGGCGGGCATAGTACTTGCCATACGCCTTTTGAATTTTCGGGTTCTTGTTTTTAGATAATTTAAATAAAATCATAATTACTGTTTATTGAAAGTGGTTAATAACTGTTAGCCTCCAATAAGGGCTGCGCGCTCGCCTTCGTTTTCAGCTAAGTCACTCTCTCTGAATGACAATGCAAAGATACAACATTCTGCTGACTCACTTATCCCTTTCTATCCCTTTTGATGCTTTTCTATCCCTTTCTATCCTTTTCTATCCCTTTCTATCCCTTTCCGGAAGCCCTTTTTCTTCCTTCTGAGAGTTCATGTTCAGAGATTCTTCATTATGATCCTAAGGTTCGTCCAGATAATCCACTATCAGCTCCACCTGATGGCGACTGTAATACTTGGCAAATTTGCCCACCTTGCAGTCGTCGAGGGCCTCAGAGAGTTCAGGATTGTTTTTGATCCAGCGCTTCAGACGGTTGAGCGCCACTTTGGCTTCCGATCGTGGAAAGTAGAGTAAAGCCAATTCTGTCTTTTCATAAATACGTATTTCCATATCCGATTGATTTTTAGTATGATACAAGTCATTTACCACCTGAAAACAAGTCATTTACTACCTGGAAACAAGTCATTTAGGAGAGGCAAACAAGTCATTCAGCACCCGTAAACAAGTCATTTACGATAGCCAAACAAGTCGTTTGCAAGTCCTAAATGAGTCATTTCCTCATCGTATCTGAGTCATTCTGGCTCTCTGCTATCGTCAGTTTCGCCTCCTGATTGATATCATAGCCTTCCTTCTCGATTACGATCCAACCTCTGCCTTGTTTTCTGCGTAATCTCCGGAATCCCATTTTTTCCATGACGTTCTGAATGTCTCCACTGGTCACGTTGTTTCGTATGGCAGGGTTGAATCCTATCTTTTCCATGATGTCGGCAGAGGTGGCAAATTTCATATTCGGATTCATCAGTTCACCGTCTGTTGGCACCCTGAAATACTTGGCTATGAGCTCCTCCAGGAAGCTGTTGGCAAGGAACATCCTGTTGTGCATTCTTTGCTTCTCCATGTCCTCGTAGGTGAGCCAAGGCACCCAGTCACCTTGCTTCAGTTTGCCCTCCTTGCGCTTTCTGATGAGTTCTTTCACGATATATATAGCCTGGGCATAGATATGATCGTGATCGATGGGATATTCGAAGGGGCTCTGGATTTTCTCCACCTCCCATACCAGGCAGCGGCGGTCTTCCTCTTCGCATATCACGTGGCGATTGTTGCTCGTTCCGCAGAGAGAGGCATGGCGCAGCAGCTGACTGGGATATTTGTCGTAGGGCACACGGATGGTTACGCTGCGCTTCGTCACACAACTCTTGAAGGAATTGAGATTCTTGCCATGTGGGGCATCAAACTCGTCGAGACAGATGAGCGCCTTGCTGGTCGTTATCTGCAGGAAATCCTTGTTCTTGTAGTCGGCTGAAGAATCGTTGGCATAGTAGCTTCTGAGGCACTTGGGCAGGAGATTTTCCAGAAATTTGGTCTTGAAGATACCGCCACGACCCACGAGCACCAGCACCAGCTCGTTCACCATCTCCTTGCTGCCCCAGCCATATACCATGCTCACAAACCATTTGCGGAAGGCATACTTGAAGTACTTCTTGGTGTGATAGTATTCGGGCGCCTCCTTCACCGTGATACGTTCGCAGAGCTGGTCGATGTAGTCGGGATCGCCTTCCTTCCATTCTGGCAATCCCATGAGATAATCCTCGATGGGGTTGAACTTTTTCGTGAAATCCGACTTGATGGCGCTTTCCAGTCTTTTCTTGTTGGTGCGCAGTCCGTCCATATCCATCAGCATATAGATGGTATTCTCCACGGTCTCGGTCACCTCCGTCCATTTATAGTAGAATTCGCTCTGGGTATCGTAGGCCCTGATTTCCACCATGCCGGTCACGGTGTTCAGATGCATCTCATATCGGGTGTTAAGCCACTGCATCAGCACCTTCATGCTCGGGTTGGATCCGTATTTCTCGCCCTTCGAATAGAGATGCCAGCAGCCCCAACCTTCCGTATGATTGAACACCCAGTCCACGATGCTTTTCACACCGTCATACTGGCTTCCATATTCCGCCGTCATCCAGGCAAGCAGTTCTTCCTTCTTAGCACCGTAGTTGAAGCAGAAGGTGGCAAATCGCATGCAGAACTCGTGATGGCTGCCAGGCTCAAATCGGCAGAACCAGCCCTCAGAGAGCCTTTTCACTTGCTCTATCACGTCCTCCGTACTCGCTTGCGTCTGCTTCTTGCCTTTTGCATTCCCTGAGGATGCGCTGCCCTGACTCTTTTTGGCGCTTCTACTGCCTTTCGATGAAGTACCGTTGGCTCTATCCGTCTCCAACTTTTTCTCCCTTTCCATCTCCGGTTTCAGCACGGTCTGGTAGAATTTCGTTACCTCCTCAGGCGAAAGGGGTAGGGGTTTCGCATCCCAGTTGAAGTAGGCCTTCTCATCGTGCGCCAGACCGCAGAGACGGGTCATGTCGAGGCACTGTCTGTCGGCATTGAGATTCAGCAGCTCATCATAGATTTTGATGGCCTTTGTGATGGCGAGGCGGTGCAGTTCAGTCTCCGTGAGCGTGCAGCCTGGGGGACGCGCATATTTCAGGAGGATTCTGAATCCCCTGCCGCTGATAGTGCGGTAACAAACCATGGTAGTAGGCTTTTTGATAGCCTTTTCCACGGCGTCTTCCAGGATGATGCTTGGCGTATGATCATAGTCGAGCATGGCCCAGTAGGTAGGTTTGCCGAAGTATTCGAGCGTTCTACCATTGGGTTTGAACTGGATAGATGGACAGATGGCAGCAGAGCTTCGCTTTTTGTTATCAGCAGCTTTTCTGTCGATATTTACCATTTGTCGGTAGTCATCCGTATGAATCTGGATGAATCTGTCTTGCATGATGAGCCATTCCAGTTCCTTCTTGCTTGACAGAGGTTTGTGGCTACTACTTCTGAGCGAAGTAAATAGTGAGGGCATGGTTTCTTCCATTAGCTTCCAAGTTAAATTGTTATTTTGGAAATTAGTTGAGGTCTGAAGATTGTTACTGTTTCAGATGAATGTCTCCATTTTGAATCAGGATGTTGGTATTTTCGACGAAGTGTGTACTTTGAATGAACTTATCGGTCATTTTGAAAGCGTTTATTTTTTCTTCACGTTCTTCTATCGTTTGATTGTGTTCCAGGGCCATGTAGGCTGCATAAAAATCCCTCTCTCTATGTCCTTTTTCATGCATGTTTACTTGCTCTTGAATGTCCTTTTCATGGAGGATAGCGATAATCGTTTCTTTCATTTCTATCAGCTTGATCACAGAGATAACTCCTGTTTCAAATCTCTCAATTAACTTTTTGTCGAAATGACCAATTTCCTGCAGTTTTTTATCACTGATATCATTTTTCTGTATTTGCCGGATCAAGAATACTTGTCGGTTTCTTATCCAGTTAACAGCGGTCTCCAAAGCCTTCAGTTTTTCTTCAGAATAAACTGGGGGCACTTTTTTTGTTTCTCCCTTTTGTTTGCTTGGTTTTTCCATTTTCTTGCAATTATTAATATTATGCTGCAAAGTTCATCAAAAAATGCCAGATAGGGTGGGGGGTTATATAGAACCCCAAAAGTGCGAAAAAAACAACCTAATATTTTGAATATTTAACAGTTGGGGCTTTCCTGTGTATTTAAAATCTCCAGCCAAACCATCCTTTCGATAAAAGGAAAATAAAACTTTACAAAGGAGAGCCAAAGGTGTCGGTGACACTAACTTTTCATCTTTTTTTTAAGCATTGGAGCCACTACCCTCCAATTTGGAGGTCTCCCTCTGATTATCAATCTTTTATCTATTTTCGCGCGGTAAGTCATAAAAAAAAGAGTATATAAAAGTGTCACCTGTCACCGTTTTCTGCTGCGCCCTTTATTGGAGCCAGTTTGTTGGGTGTCGCTGGTGACACGAGTTTTCTGTTTTTTTTGTGGAGGGGTCTGTCACCCCTGTCACCCATCGGTATTGCGAAAAAATTGGAAAAATGGGCAATTTTGTTGAGGTTAGAACTAAAAACTGTTGAAATGTTTGGCGTATTCAAATTAAATTTGTATTTTTGCAATGGTATAAAATATAGCCTTATGGTACATGTAAATGAAAACATATGCATACGTTTGCTGTCAAAAAACTCTGCTCTGCTGCAAAGGCACAATAACTACACGAAATAACAATCGCTATATTGGAATATTTTAATAAAATAGTTTAATTTATAATGATTATCGCAAAATTTAATGTATATTTGCAGCAAAATTCGGTGAATTTATGAAACTAAACAAGATAAAAGATGTCTTAGATAGCAAGGGAATTTCAGCAAGTATGTTGTAGAACTTCTGATAATAAAATATTATTTGAATATGGGCATAAGCAAAGATTTAACAGAAGAGGACATCAAGTTCCGCTATATCAACGAAGCCATCACAAGCAAGGGATGGTCAAAGGATAGTATATTTATGGAACAGAAGGTTAAATTTACTGACGGTAAAATTAGCCTTCACGGTAATCTTGTGCATAGAGAGAAACCGAAGTTTGCCGACTATGTACTTTATGCAAATAAGGCAACACCCATTGCTATTGTAGAAGCAAAGGATGCCAATCATTCTGTTTCTCATGGATTGCAACAAGCCATGACCTATGCCCAAATGCTTGATGTAAAGTTTGCATACAGTTCAAATGGTGAAGGTTTTGCCGAACATGACTTCTTGACAGGCAAGGAACGCACTTTTGCCATGGACGAATTTCCAACAAAAGAAGAACTTGTCGAAAGATATAAAAATGGGGCTAACGATGGAAATGGACTTAACGAGCAAGAGTTATCTGTCATTGAGCAGCCTTTCTGCACAGGTCAGAACATTTTTCCGCCACGATATTATCAGCGCAATGCTGTAAACCGCACAGTTGGTGCCATTGCCAAAGGACAAAACCGTGTGCTCCTTGTCATGGCAACTGGCACAGGTAAGACATATACTGCATTCCAGATTGTATGGCGTTTACTTAAAAGTGGTTTAAAGAAGAAAGTGTTGTATCTTGCAGACCGAAACATATTGGTTGACCAATCCATACAGCAGGACTTCAAACCATTAGAAAAGGTAACGCACAAGATAGACTACTCAAAAGACAAGAACCACTTGGAAGAATTGGGCTCTTATCAAGTGTTCTTTGCACTCTATCAACAGTTGATTGGACAGAATGATGCCAAGAACTATAAGGAGTTGTTTCCTAATCCAGACTATTTTGATCTTGTTATCGTTGATGAGTGTCATAGAGGTAGCGCAAAGGATGATAGCAACTGGCGAAACATCTTGGAATACTTTTCTTCGGCTACTCATATAGGTATGACTGCAACACCAAAAGAAACAAAGTACCAGTCAAGTATCAGTTATTTTGGAGAGCCTGTCTATACTTATAGCCTCAAAAATGGCATAGAAGACGGTTTCCTTGCTCCTTTCAAGGTAATCAACATCACTACGAACATCGGTGATGAATGGAGACCGACAAAGGGACAAAAGGATATAAACGGCAACGAGATAGAAGACCGCATTTATAACAACAGCGACTATGATTATAACATTGTTATAGAAGACCGCATAAGGGAAGTTGCGCAAGAGATAACCAACTATCTGAAAAGTACAGATCGCATGGCTAAGACCATAGTATTCTGTGCCAATGAAGATCACGCTGAATGCATGCGTGTGGCATTGACCAATGCCAATTCCGATATGTGCAAGAAACATCCCGACTATGTGGTTCGCATAACAGGTAGCGATGAGTATGGAAAAGGCAAACTGGATTATTTTATTTCAGTATCTTCAGAATATCCTGTGATTGCAACAACCAGCAAACTGCTCTCTACCGGTGTGGATTGCAAGATGGTAAAGCTGATAGTACTTGACCAGCAGATTGGCTCCATGACAGAGTTTAAGCAGATTATCGGTCGTGGTACTCGTCTTCGTGAGAAAGAAGGAAAGACATACTTCACAGTGATGGATTTCCGCAACGTGACACGCTTGTTTGCAGACCCCGATTGGGATGGACCGATAGAGATAGACCCAAACTATCCTGCAAAACCAAACGAAACGGATCCACGCACATTTCCAGATGATACTGACACTCCTCCGTCCACGGCAAATGCACCAGTTACACACTCAAAACCGGTTGTTGATAAGGATGGATGCCAAGTGATGGTTGTCAATAAGGTAGTGTCCGTTTACGATGCCGATGGCAAGCTGCTTCGCACGGAGAGCATTACCGACTATACGAAGAAGAATATCCTTGATTCGTTTGCTACCATTGATACTTTTACCTCCAAATGGAATGAATTAAAGAAAAAATCAGACATTGCGGATATGCTGAAAGAAAGAGGTATAGACCTTGCGGATTTAAAGACTTCACAGGAAATGAGCAATGTGGATGATTTTGATTTCATCTGTCATATCGCATACGGCAAGAAGACCCTGACGAGGCGGGAACGTGCTGAGCAAGTGAAAAAGCGTGATATATTCACCAAGTATGGTGAACAGGCACGACTGGTACTTGAGGCTTTGTTGGAGAAGTACATGGAAGAAGGCATTTCAGAACTTGAAAGTCTTACTGTGCTTGAAAACGATCCTTTCCGCCGATTTGGCTCAAAGGCAAATATCGTAAAGTTCTTCGGTGGGAAGAGAGATTATCTGAAGGCGGTAAAGGAGTTGGAGCAGACAATATATAATATAGCATAAAAATAGAATCTTTTCGAAAAGCCAAACGAACAGAGCCAAGCTTGCTTGGACTATGTCGTGGCGAGAAAAGATGCACAAAGTGAAACAAAATATGAGTTTATCAAATTTCGTAAAACGAGTACGCAATATCATGCGCAATGATGCCGGTATCAACGGTGATGCGCAACGCATAGAACAAATGGCGTGGATGCTGTTCTTGAAAGTCTATGACGAGAAAGAGAATGATTGGGAGTTGGACGATGATGATTACAAGTCTATTATTCCAGAAGAATGCCGTTGGCGTAACTGGGCGCATGACGATGGAAGCGGTAATGCCTTGACTGGTGATGAGCTGCTTTCGTTTGTCAACAACACATTGTTTGTGGAACTCAAAAACATAGAGGTAACACCAACAACTCCTATCCGTCAGGCGATTGTAAAGACCACATTTGAGGATGCCAACCAATATATGAAAGATGGAGTTCAACTTCGTCAAGTACTGAATGTGATTGATGGTTTGAACCTTGGTGACTATGAGGAAAGTCATGCTTTCGGTGAGATATACGAGACAATCCTCAAAGAAATGCAGTCGGCAGGTTCCTCTGGTGAGTTCTACACCCCAAGAGCCTTGACCGAATTTATGGCAGAGATAGTCAATCCGCAGATTGGTGAGAAAATGGCAGACTTCGCTTGTGGTACAGGAGGTTTCATCACAAGTTGGTTGGGTGAATTGGACAAGAAGGTAAAGACTGCTGAAGACCGCAAAGAGTACAATCAGTCTGTATTTGGCATTGAGAAGAAGCAATTCCCGTATATGCTATGTGTGACAAACCTGTTGCTGCATGGTATTGACACGCCAATGGTGTATCACGACAATTCGCTTACAAAAGATGTACTCAACTATACAGACGGAGACAAGTTTGATGTTGTGTTGATGAACCCACCATACGGTGGGAACGAGAAGTCGGATGTCAAGTCACATTTCCCTTCTGATATGCGCAGTAGCGAGACTGCCGACCTCTTCATGGTGCTTATCATGTACCGACTGAAGAAGAATGGTCGTGCAGCGGTCATTGTTCCAGACGGTTTCCTGTTTGGAGCGGACAACACAAAGATAGCCATCAAGACCAAGCTGCTCAGAGATTTCAACTTGCATACCATTATCCGTTTGCCTGGCAGTATCTTTGCACCTTACACTTCGATAGCCACGAATATTTTGTTCTTCGACAACACCTGTGCGGAGGGTGCTCCAGAGGGCTATTCTACAAAGGAAACATGGTTCTATCGTTTGGATATGCCAGAGGGTTACAAGCATTTCTCCAAGACAAAGTCCATGAAATCGGAACATTGCAACCCAATCCGTGAGTGGTGGAACGACCGTAAGGAGATTATTATTGCTGATGGTGACGAGAAATCTCGTTGCTATCCTGTTAAGGAACTGATAGATTCCGACTGCAACTTCGACTTGTGTAAGTTCCCGAAAGAGGATGAAGAAATCTTGCCTCCTGCCGAACTGCTTGCCGACTATTTCAAGAAGCGCAAGGCTCTTGATCATGAAATTGATAAAACATTGGCGGAGATACAGCGTATCTTGGGGATAAATGTGAAAATTGATGAATGACAAGATTTGTGAGACGGCGTCTCACAAATTCAGAAAAGCAATGTTGTCATTGCTTTTCTAAATTTCAACAGCAAAAAAGAAAAATAATGGCAAATAAAGAAACAGAACAACCAATATTCGTAAACAGAGACCTATCCATACCTTCTGCAGAATACAAGAAGTGGATTGGCGAATTGACCAAGCGTTACAAACAGTCACAAGTAAAAGCAGCGATAAAGGTCAATGAAGGCATGCTTCGTTTCTATTGGTCGCTTGGGCGTGATATAATGCTGATGAAAGCAGAGGCAAAATGGGGAACAAGTGTTTTAAAAAATCTAAGCTTGGACTTACAGCATGAGTTTCCTCATAGTAGAGGTCTCTCCTATACTAATCTTAAATATGCTAGACAGTGGTATGCTTTTTATAATTCAAGTCAAGTAAATCGCCAACAACTTGTTGGCGATTTGGAAATGCCAGAGGTGTTTGCTTATGTACCATGGGGACATCACATCTCAATTATCTCTAAATCAGAGAGCATAGAAGAAGCGATGTTTTATATTCACAAAGTTGTAAGCGAGAATTTGAGCAGAAATGCATTAAATCGCTGTTTGGATTCACACCTATATGAGGCAGTAGGAAGTGCCCACACTAATTTTTCAGACAAATTACCTGCGATACAGGGAAATCTTGCTAAGGAAGTATTAAAGAGTCCATATAATCTGGACTTCATGCAGATGCAGGAAGAATACAGCGAACGTGAGTTTGAAGAGAAATTGTCAAGGCACATAACTGAGTTTCTGTTAGAGTTAGGGCAAGGATTTGCTTATGTGGCAAGACAAAAAGAACTTGTCATGCCATCAGGAAAGGTCTACCGTCCAGATATGATTTTCTATCATATTAAGCTGCGCTGCTATGTGGTAATCGACTTGTTATGTTGTGCACAACATAACAGGTCATATGTTGCGTAGTCAATTATGTTGGCTTCACATC